>NZ_DASSTI010000094.1:0-5991 GCF_035708005.1 Segeticoccus sp.
TTCTCGCCGCGGCGAGAACGACCCCACCGTCGTCGCTGCCTACCAGGACCTCGCCGACGCCTTCGACGCCTATGACGACGCGCTCCTCGACGCCTACGGGGAGGTCACCCCGCTCGAGGTCTACGGCGAGGACGATGACGACGAGGACGATGACGACGACGATGACGACGAGGACGAGGCAGAAGACGAGGACGGGGCAGAAGACGAGGACGGGGGGCACGATGGGGGCGACGACGAGGATGACGAGCTGGACGACGAGGACGAGGACGACGGCGTCTACCTCGGCCTGGACGACAGCGACTACGAGGAGGACAACCGCCGAGCCGACTGAGGTGGTCCAGCCCGGCGGGCTGGTCTAGTCCGAGACGTCCTCGAGCGCCTGCACGATCTCGTCCGGGAGCTCCAGCTCCTCGGCCTGCAGGGCGGTGCGCAGCTGGGCCAGGGTGCGCGTCCCGACCACCGGCGCGACCACGCCGGGGCGGTCGCGGACCCACGCCAGGGCCACCTCGGCGGCGCTCACGCCCAGCCCGCGTGCGGCGGTCACCACGGCCTCGACCACCTGCCGGGAGTCCTCGTCCAGGAACCGCGCGGCGAAGTCGCCCACCTCACCGGACGACGCGCGAGAGTCCGCCGGTATGCCGTGCCGGTACTTGCCGGTCAGCACGCCGCGTCCCAGCGGTGACCAGGGGAGCAGCCCCACCCCCAGGGCACCGGCAGCCGGCACGAGCTCGTCCTCCGGGACCCGGTTCACCAGCGAGTACTCCGACTCATTCGCGACCAGCGGCACCCGCCCCTCCATCAGGGTCGCGGCGCGAGCGGTCTGCCACGCGCTGTAGTTGGACACGCCGACATACCGGGCGAGGCCCGTCCGCACCGCCCACTCCAACGTCGCGAGTGTCTCCTCCAGCGGCACCTCGGTGGACCAGGTGTGCACCAGCCAGAGGTCCACGTGGTCGGTGCCCAGCCGGCCCAGGGACCGGTGCAGCTGGCGCACGAGGGACCGGCGCGAGGTGTCGACCACCCGCTGACCGCTCTCCCGGGAGATGCCCGCCTTCGTGCAGATCACCAGCTCCTCGCGGTCGACCACGTCACCGACCAGGGAGCCGAGCAGCTCCTCGGCCCGCCCGTCGCCGTAGCCGTAGGCCGTGTCGACGAAGTCGCCCCCGGCCTCCACGAAGGAGGTCAGCAGCTCGCGTGCCTCCTCGGCACCGGTGGTCCCTCCCCATGTCATGGTCCCCATGGCCATCCGGGAGACCGACAGCCCCGAGCGGCCCAACATCCTGTGGCGCATGGCTCCGTACGGTAGCGAAGCCGCGTCGCGTTCCGGGACGCGCGACTACGCTGACGTCCAGCGACGGGAGGCAGCCATGAGCATCGCGTACCAGCTGGCCTACCGACTCGGTTTCACGCCGTGGGAGCGCAAGCAACCGGCGAGCCTGCGCCAGCTCGGCGACCTGCTCGACCGCGAGCAGGAGGGGCGCACCGCGCCGTTCGGGCGGGCGGTGGACCTCGGCTGCGGTCGCGGTGACACGGCGATCGAGCTTGCCCGACGCGGGTGGGAGGTCACCGGCATCGACGCCGTGATCCCGGCGCTGAAGACCGCTCGACACAAGGCGATCACCGCCGGGCTGCACGTCAACTTCTGCCACGGGGACGTCACCCGACTCGCGGAGGTGCTCGCGCCGGGCTACCGGCTGGCCGTCGACCTCGGCTGCTTCCACGGCCTCGGTGACGAGCAGCGGCGGTCCTACGCCGAGCAGCTCCGGACGGTGACCGAACCCGGCGCGGCGCTGCTCCTCTTCGCCTTCAGCCCGGGCCGGCGCGGGCCCCTGCCCCGGGGCGTGGACCGCGCCGGAGTGGAGCAGGCCTTCGTCGGCTGGCAGCTCACCGACCAGCAGGCCGTGGACGTGACCGGCGAGCGTGGCCTGGTGGCCAGGGCAGCACCGCACTGGTTCCGGCTGACGCACGACTGACCGGAGTTCCCTCGGGCGCGGGGCAGCGACGGATACCCTCGCGACCATGCAGTTGGCAGTGAACCTCGGCTACTGGGACGCGTCCGGGCCCGCGGGCAACCTCGCTCTTGCGCAGGAGGCCGACCGGTTGGGTTACGCGGTGGCCTGGGCCGCCGAGGCCTACGGCTCGGACGCGCCGACCGTCCTGTCATGGGTCGGCGCCCGCACCGAGCGGATCGGGCTCGGCGCGGCCGTGATGCAGATCCCGGCCAGGACCCCCGCGATGACGGCGATGACGGCGGCCACCCTGGACACCCTCTCCGGTGGCCGGTTCCGGCTCGGACTCGGCGTCTCCGGTCCGCAGGTGAGCGAGGGCTGGCACGGGGTGCCGTTCCGCGCGCCGTTGGGGCGCACGCGCGAGTACGTCGAGATCGTCCGGCGGGTGCTTCGCCGGGAGACGGTGGAGTATGCCGGGAAGCACTGGACCCTGCCCCTGCCCGACGGGCCGGGCAAGGCCCTGCGGCTCACGATCCGTCCGCCACGCCCGGACCTGCCGGTCTACCTCGCCGCGGTCGGCCCGCGGAACCTCCACCTCGCCGGCGAGGTCGCCGACGGGTGGCTGGCCATCTTCTTCAGCCCGGAGCACTCCGGCGACGCGCTGGCGCAGCTCGCCGACGGGCGCCGCGCCGCGGGCCGGGGCACGGCGGAGGACCCGCTCGCCGGGTTCGACGTCGTGCCCACCGTGCCGGTCGTCCTCGACGACGACCTGGAGCGCGCGGCTGCGCCGGTGCGGGCCTACTCGGCGCTCTACGTCGGCGGGATGGGCTCACGCGAGCAGAACTTCTACAACGCCCAGGCCCGGCGGATGGGGTTCGCGGAGGCGGCTCAGCGCGTCCAGGACCTCTTCCTCGACCACCGCCACCGCGAGGCGGCGGCTGCCGTGCCGCTGGAGTTCATCGACCAGACCGCGCTGATCGGACCGCGGGAACGGATCAGGGACCGACTGCAGCGGTACGCCGACGCCGGCGTGACGACGTTGAGCATCGCCCCGTACGCTGCCTCCTCGGAACAGCGCGTGCAGATCCTGCGGGTCATGGCCGAGCTGATGGACGAGACGGGGTTGCGCGGTAGCGGACCCACCGTCCCCGCCACCGACACCAGCACCGACCTCATCAGCACATCGGAGTGACACCCGTGGACCACCTGAGCTACCTGGACGCCATCATCCTCGGCGTCGTCGAGGGCCTGACCGAGTTCCTGCCGGTCTCCTCGACCGGACACCTCACGATCGCCGAGAAGCTGCTCGGGCTGCGGGTCGACGACCCGGCGGTCACGGCCTACACCGCCATCATCCAGCTCGGCGCGATCGCCGCCACGATCCTCTACTTCTTCCGGGACATCGTCCGGCTGCTGTCCGCCTGGGGCCGTGGGCTGGTCTCCGCCGAGGCGCGCGGGCACCGCGACTACCGCCTGGCCTGGTCGGTGATCGTGGGCTGCATCCCGATCGGGATCGTCGGCTTCCTCGCCAAGGGACTCATCACCGGCCCGCTGCGCTCGCTGTGGGTCGTGGCGATCGCCCTCATCCTCTGGAGCGTCGTGATGTGGGTCGCCGAGCGACGGCACGACGTGCTGGCCCGGGTCAACGCCCAACGTGGGGAGGACCAGACCACGCTCAAGGACGGCCTGGTCATCGGCCTCGTGCAGTGCCTGGCGCTCATCCCGGGTGTCTCTCGCTCCGGCGCGACGATCTCCGCCGGCCTGTTGCGGGGGCTGGACCGGGTGGCCGCGACCCGGCTGTCCTTCTTCCTCGCGATCCCGGCCCTGACCGCCGCGGGCCTCTACGAGCTGAAGGACATCAACGCCTCGGTGGTCGGAGGGGGCCAGATGGCCATCGGGATCATCGTGGCCTTCCTCGTGGCCTACGCCTCGATCGCCTGGCTGCTGCGGTTCGTCGCCCACCACGCCATCACGACCTTCGTGTGGTACCGCGTTGCGCTGGGCGTCGTCCTGGTCGGCGTGCTGGCGGCCGGCGTGATGAGCGCGACCTGACCCGAATGTCGGGCCGGAGCCACGCGTCTCCCCGATACCGGGTCGGTCAGAGCCAGCCGGAGCGCTTGAACGCCCGGTAGAGGGAGAAGCAGAGGCTGGCCATGACGAAGAGCACGGCGAAGTAGCCCCATCCCACCCCGTTGATGGCGAAGTGCAGCTCCGGGATGTTGTCGAAGTTCATCCCGTAGATGCCCGCGAGCATGGTCGGGACCGCGGCGATCGCCACCCAGGCCGAGATCTTGCGCATGTCCTCGTTCTGCTGCACCGAGATCTGCGCCAAGTGGGCGCTGAGCACGTCGGTGAGGAGGCGGTCGTAGTTCTCGGCGTGCTCGCTGACCCGCTGCACGTGGTCGTAGATGTCGTTGAAGAACGGCCGGGCCGGGTCGGGGACGAGTCCGGCCTCCTCGGTGAGCCGCTGCAACGGCTCGAGCAGCGGCACGGAGGCACGGCGGAACTCGAGCACCTCGCGCTTGAGCCGGTAGATCTCCGTGGCGTCCACCCCGCGGCTGCCGGAGAACACCCGCTGCTCGATGTCGTCGAGGTCGTCGGACAGCTCGTGGTCGATGGTGACGTAGGTGTCGACCACGGAGTCCATGACGGAGTACATGACCGACACCGGCCCGTGCTCGAGCTGGTCGGGGTGGGACTCGAGCAGGCGGCGCACCCCGCCGAGCGGGTTCGCCTCGCCGCGGCGAATGGTCACGACGAACCGGTCGCCGACGAAGAGCATGAGCTCGCCGGTCTCCACGTCCGAGGTCGCCTCGATGTAGCGCAGCGTCTTGAGGACCACGAACATCCCGTTGGGGTAGAAGTCCACCTTGGGCCGCTGGTGGCCCTTGACCGCGTCCTCCACCGCCAACGGGTGCAGGCGCAGGTCCTCGTTGACGCGGGCGAACTCGGCATCGGTCGGGTCCTTCAGCCCGATCCAGGTGAACCCGTGGCCCTCCTCCCGGAGCCGCTCCATGGTGGCTCCGAGGTCGGTGCAGGACAGGCGCTGCCCGTCGAGGTAGACGGCCTTGTCGACGATCACGGGCCCCATGTCACCACGGCGCCGGCAGCAGTGCACGTAAGCACCCGGCATACAGTGGGGGCGTGCCGACAGCCCTGATGATCCGTCACGGCCGCACCACCTCCAACGCCGACGGGGTGCTGGCCGGCTGGACCGCCGGGATCGGGCTGGACGGCCGGGGCCGGGAGCAGGCCCGGGCGCTCGCCGCGCGGCTGGTGCCCGTTCCGCTGGTGCGGCTGGTCACCAGTCCGTTGCAGCGGTGCGTGGAGACCGCGGGGGAGATCGCGACGGCCAGTGACGTCGCGCCCGAGCAGGACGTGCGGCTCGGGGAGTGCCGCTACGGCGCGTGGACGGGCCGGGCCCTCAAGGAGCTCGCCGAGGAGCCGTTGTGGCGCACGGTGCAGGACCAGCCCAGCGCGGCGCGGTTCCCCGACAGCGACCAGTTCGAGGCGGAGTCGCTGGCGCAGATGCAGGCCCGTGCCCTGGCGGCGGTGCGCGAGCACGACGCCGCCGTGCGGGAGGCGCACGGGGAGCACGCAGTCTGGGCGCTCGTCTCGCACGGGGACGTCATCAAGGCGATCATCGCCGACGCCTCGGGCAGCCACCTGGACCAGTTCCAGCGGTTCGTCGTCGGCCCGGCCTCGCTCTCGGTGGTCCACTACGGCGCCCGCCGACCCTTCGTGCTGCGCGTCAACGACACCGGTGCGGATCTGTCCTGGCTGCGGCCCCCCGAGCAGGACCAGGCCACCGGCGAGGGGGTCCCCGAGGGCGACGCCGCGGTCGGCGGGGGCCATGGGTGACCCCTCTGGCAGGTGCTCGCCAGCGCATTAGAGTCGAACCATGCCGGTCATCGAGTTCGATCCTCCGGAGCGGTTCGTCGCGGGCACCGTGGGGCCTCCCGGGCAACGCACGTTCTTCCTGCAGGCCAGCAGCGGCCGCAGGCTGACGTCCGTGTCGCTCGAGAAGCAGCAGGTCGACGTG
>NZ_DASSTI010000095.1:0-6129 GCF_035708005.1 Segeticoccus sp.
TCGAGGTCGGCCGGCGGCTGGCCGCACTGGCTCGGCACGCGCAGGTGCTGGTCGTCACCCACCTGCCCCAGGTGGCCGCGTTCGCCGACCGGCACGTGGTGGTGCGCAAGGCGCGGGACGGGAGCGTGACCACCTCCGGGCTGACCGTGCTGGACGACGCCGGTCGGGTGCAGGAGCTCTCCCGGATGCTGGCCGGGCTGGAGGAATCCGACACCGCCCGGGCGCACGCGCAGGAACTCCTCGACATGGCGCGCGCGTCCGGCTGATCCGCGCCCGGTGGCTTGGTAGGATCGAAGCCCGTGGAGCTGACACGCCGTGACCACCAGACCAAGCACATCTTCGTCACCGGCGGTGTCGCCTCCTCACTCGGCAAGGGGTTGACGGCCTCGAGCCTCGGTCGACTGCTCAAGTCCCGCGGCGTGCGAGTGACGATGCAGAAGCTCGACCCGTACCTGAACGTCGACCCGGGGACGATGAACCCGTTCCAGCACGGCGAGGTCTTCGTCACCGACGACGGCGCGGAGACCGACCTCGACATCGGCCACTACGAGCGCTTCCTCGACGTCAACCTCAGCGGCCGGGCCAACGTGACGACCGGGCAGGTCTACAGCGAGGTCATCCAGAAGGAGCGGCGGGGGGAGTACCTCGGCGACACCGTCCAGGTCATCCCGCACATCACCAACGAGATCAAGGCGCGGATGCGCTCCGAGGCGGTCCGCCCGGAGGGGGAGCGCCCCGACGTCATCATCACCGAGATCGGCGGCACCGTCGGCGACATCGAGTCCCTGCCCTTCCTCGAGGCGGCCCGGCAGGTGCGCCACGACGTCGGCCGGGACCACGTGTTCTTCCTGCACGTCTCGCTCGTGCCCTACCTCGCCCCGAGCGGCGAGCTCAAGACCAAGCCGACCCAGCACTCCGTGGCTGCGCTGCGCCAGGTCGGCATCCAGCCCGACGGACTGGTGCTGCGCGCCGACCGCGAGATCCCGGACGACATCAAGCGCAAGATCTCGATGATGTGCGATGTCGAGACCGATGCGGTCGCGGCGTGCGTCGACGCGCCGAGCATCTACGACATCCCCAAGGTGCTGCACGCCGAACGGCTCGACGCCTACGTGATCCGCCGCCTCGGGCTGCCGTTCCAGGACGTCGACTGGCACGCGTGGGACGAGCTGCTGCGCCGGGTGCACAACCCCGAGCACGAGGTCGAGATCGCGCTGGTCGGCAAGTACATCGACCTGCCCGACGCCTACCTGTCGGTGACCGAGGCGATGCGCGCCGGCGGGTTCCACCACGACGCGCGGGTGAGGCTGCGCTGGGTCGCCAGCGACCGGTGCAGCACGCCGGCCGGGGCGCAGGAGGAGCTCGGCGGCGTCGACGCCATCCTCGTGCCCGGCGGGTTCGGCATCCGCGGCATCGAGGGCAAGCTCGGCGCGCTGCGCTGGGCCCGGGAGCGGCAGGTGCCGACGCTGGGCATCTGCCTGGGCCTGCAGTGCATGGTCATCGAGTACGCCCGCAACGTCGCCGGTGTCGAGGACGCCTCGTCGACCGAGTTCGACCCGCAGACCAAGGCCCCGGTCATCGCGACGATGGAGGAGCAGAAGGCCTACGTCGAGGGCGCCGGCAACCTCGGCGGCACGATGCGGCTCGGCACCTACCCCGCGGTCCTCGCCGAGGGCTCGGTCATCGCCAAGGCCTACGGGACGACGGAGGTCACCGAGCGGCACCGGCACCGCTACGAGGTCAACAACGCCTACCGCGACCGGCTCGAGGAGGCCGGCCTGGTGTTCTCCGGCACCTCCCCGGAGGGCACACTCGTGGAGTTCGCCGAGCTGCCTGCCGAGGTGCACCCCTACTACGTCAGCACCCAGGCCCACCCGGAGTTCCTGTCCCGTCCCAACCGCGCGCACCCGCTGTTCGCCGGCCTGGTCGGCGCCGCGTTGGACGCGCAGCGGGCCACCCGGCTCATCGAGGTCGAGCGCAGCAGCGCCCAGCCGCGCCACCCCGACGAGGACGAGGCCGGGGAGGCTCCCGCGGGGGAGCCGGCCGAGCAGTCCGCCGATCGTGAGGTCGCCGAGCGCGCGAGCGTGCGATGAGCCTGCAGGCCCCGCTGGCGGCCGACGGCGAGATCGTCGACCGGATCGACCCGCGGCCGGTCCGCTCCCGGCGCACCGTCTACGAGGGCGCGATCTGGGACGTCGTGCAGGACCGGGTCGACCTCGGCGAGGCCGGTGAGGTCACCCGGGACTACGTCGACCACACGGGCGCGGTGAGCATCATCGCGCTGCGGCAGCGCGACGGCCGCGACGAGATCCTGCTCATCTGCCAGTACCGGCACCCGGTCGGCGTGTTCGAGTGGGAGCCGCCGGCCGGGCTGCTGGATCAGGACGGGGAGCAGCCCTGGGAGGCGGCCGCGCGCGAGCTGCACGAGGAGGCCGACCTCACTGCCGGCCGCTGGCAGGTGCTCGTGGACTACTTCTCCTCCCCGGGCGGGATGTCCGAGGCCCTGCGGGTCTACCTCGCCACCGACCTCGCCGACGTCCCCGAGGCGGAGCGGCACACCCGCTCCGCCGAGGAGCACGGGATGCCGGCCCGCTGGGTTCGCCTCGACGACGCCCGTGACGCCGTGCTCGCCGGCCGGCTGCACAACCCCAGTGCCGTGATCGGCATCCTCGCCGCGCACGCCGCCCGCGAGCAGGGCTGGGAGACGCTGCGCCCGGTCGACGCGCCCTGGCCCTGGCACCCCGACCACCGCTGACCTCGCCCCGAGCGGAAGGGCCGGCCCAGCGGAAGGGCCGGCCGAAACCGAGTGGGAGGTCCCCAGCCGGCCTCCGTAGGATTGGTGGGCCATGGCTCACGGGGGCGGCCCGCCGCGGCGGGCCGTCACGGTGAGCACCCGGCATACCTCCTGCCATGCCGGCGGGACGACCCAGGCAACACGCCATCGACAACAGACAAGGACTCTCCCGTGCTTCGCACCCACGAGGCTGGCACGCTGCGTGCCAGCCACGCCTCACAGACCGTCACGCTGACCGGCTGGGTGGCCCGTCGGCGCGATCACGGTGGCGTGGCCTTCCTCGATCTGCGCGATGCGTCCGGCATCGTGCAGGTGGTCGTGCGGGACGAGGTCCTGGAGCGCAGCGGCGCCCACGACCTGCGCAGCGAGTACTGCATCAAGGTGACCGGCGAGGTCCGGCAGCGCCCCGAGGGCAATGCCAACCCCGACCTGCCGACCGGTGAGGTCGAGGTCCTCGCGAGCGACCTGGAGGTGCTCAGCCCGTCCGCGCCGCTGCCGTTCCAGATCGACGAGCGGGTCACCGTCGGCGAGGAGGCGCGGCTGAAGTACCGCTACCTCGACCTGCGCCGCCAGGGCCCCCAGGCGCCCGGGCAGGCGCTGCGGTTGCGCAGCAAGGTCAACGCGGCGGCCCGCTCGGTGCTGGCCGGTCACGACTTCGTCGAGATCGAGACGCCGACGCTGACCCGGTCCACGCCCGAGGGCGCCCGCGACTTCCTCGTGCCGGCGCGGCTGCAGCCGGGCAGCTGGTACGCCCTGCCGCAGAGCCCGCAGCTGTTCAAGCAGCTGCTCATGGTGGCCGGCATGGAGCGCTACTTCCAGATCGCTCGCTGCTACCGCGACGAGGACTTCCGCGCCGACCGGCAGCCGGAGTTCACCCAGCTCGACGTCGAGATGAGCTTCGTCGAGCAGGACGACATCATCGCCCTGTCGGAGGAGATCGTCGCCGCGCTCTGGCGGTTGATCGGGGTCGAGCTGACCACGCCGTTCCCGCGGATGACGTATGCCGAGGCGATGCGCCGCTACGGCTCGGACAAGCCGGACCTGCGCTTCGGGCAGGAGCTCGTGGAGTGCACGGACTTCTTCTCCGACACCACCTTCCGCGTGTTCCAGCAGGAGTATGTCGGCGCGGTCGTCATGCCCGGCGGTGCCTCCCAGCCGCGCAAGCAGCTCGACGCCTGGCAGGAGTGGGCCAAGCAGCGCGGTGCCAAGGGGCTCGCCTACGTCCTGCTGCAGGAGGACGGCACGCTGGGCGGCCCGGTCGCCAAGAACCTCACCGACGCCGAGCGCAAGGGCATCGCGGACCACGTCGGTGCCCAGCCCGGTGACTGCATCTTCTTCGCCGCCGGCGGCACCAAGGCGTCACGGGCGCTGCTGGGCGCCGCGCGCCTCGAGATCGGCCGGCGCCTCGGCCTCATCGACGAGGACGCCTGGTCCTTCCTGTGGGTGGTCGACGCGCCGCTGTTCGAGCCGAGCGCCGAGGCGGAGGCGTCCGGCGACGTGGCCGTCGGCTCCGGGGCGTGGACCGCGGTGCACCACGCCTTCACCTCGCCGAAGGCGGAGTTCCTCGACACCTTCGACACCGACCCGGGCTCGGCACTGGCCTACGCCTACGACATCGTCTGCAACGGCAACGAGATCGGCGGCGGCTCGATTCGTATCCACCGCAAGGACATCCAGGAGCGGGTGTTCAACGTGATGGGCCTGTCCGAGGAGGAGGCGCAGACCAAGTTCGGCTTCCTGCTCGACGCCTTCGCCTACGGCGCGCCGCCGCACGGCGGGATCGCGTTCGGGTGGGACCGGATCTGCGCCCTGCTGTCGGGCACGGACTCGATCCGCGACGTCATCGCCTTCCCAAAGTCCGGTGGCGGGTTCGACCCGCTCACCGAGGCGCCGGCGCCGATCACCGCCGAGCAGCGGCGGGAGGCGGGCATCGACGTCATCCCGGAGAAGGAGACCGGCGAGAGCGAGGAGCAGCTCGCCGAGCACACGCCCGTCACCGGCTGACCCCGCCCCGCCGATCTCGGGACTTTCCCGCCGATCTCGGGACTTTCCCGAGAATCTAGGGAGACTCCCGCGAATCTAGGGACTTTGCGCAACGCGAAGTCCCTAGATTCGTGACGAGGCGCAGGATGGCTACGGTGGGAGGCGTGAGCACCCCTGACTACCAAGGCACGTCCGTGCCCGCGCGCCGGCTGATGCTGGTCCACGCCCATCCCGACGACGAGTCGAGCTCGACCGGCGCGACGATGGCCCGCTATGCCAGTGAGGGCGCCGGCGTCACCCTCGTGACCTGCACGCTCGGCGAGCTGGGGGAGGTCGTGGTCCCCGAGCTCGAGCACCTGCGCGCCGACCGCGAGGACGCTCTCGCCCCGCGGCGGCTGGAGGAGCTCACCACGGCGATGTCCGAGCTGGGCGTGACCGACTTCGTCCGGCTCGGCGGCGACGGCCGATGGCGCGACTCCGGGATGGCCCACGACGAGAATCGGGGCGTCGTGCCGGCCGCTGATCCCCACGCCGATTCCTTCTGGCGTGCGGACCTGTTGGAAGCGGCGAACGAGCTGGTCGCGCTGATCCGTGACCGGCGTCCACAGGTGCTCATCACCTACGACGAGAACGGCCACTACGGTCACCCCGACCACATCCAGGCCCACCGGGTGGCGACGTATGCCATGTCCCTGGCCGCGGTGCCGTCCTACCGATCTGACCTGGGCGCCCCGTGGCAGGTGCTGCGGATCCTGTGGATAGCGATGTCCGAACGCCTGGTCCGAACCATGGTCGCCCAGATGCGTGAGGCCGGTGAGTCGAACGAGTTCCTGGACTCCATCGACCTCGACTCCGACGAGCCGCCGATGATGAGCGTGCGCGACTCGGACATCGCCGTGCGGATCGACGGATACCCCTATGCGGCACAGCGGTTCGCAGCCCTGCGCGCCCATGCGACGCAGATCCCGCCGGATGAGTTCTTCTTCCGGTTCGAGGGCGCGCCCCCGGGTCCGCTGTGGGAGGAGTGCTTCCGGCTGGCCGGAGGCGTGCCGTTCGACGGGCCGGCCGACGACGTCTTCGCTGGTCTGGACCTCTGAGGGCTCCCGAATCTAGGTACTTTCCAGCGAATCTCGGGATTTCCCGTGCGGAAAGTCCCGAGATCGGCGGGGAAGCCCCTAGATCTGGGATCTCCCTAGACCTGTGGGGAAGTGCCTAGTGCCTCGCCAAGTTGAGTCGGGTCGGTAACCGTGTCCTGCTTGCCTTGACCAGAGCTGGTCTCGAGGCTGGTCGGTGGAGGTGATCGATCCGATGGCGAGGAACCCGGAGGTGTTCGTCCGCGAGCTGTCTGCCGA
>NZ_DASSTI010000096.1:0-7698 GCF_035708005.1 Segeticoccus sp.
AGGCGTTGATCGGGACCGTCCGCAACGTCGGCTACCGCTTCATCCCGGCCACGCCGCACCCCGCACGACTGACGACCCCGTCGGTGGCGAGTCCGGCCGACTGAACCGGGGGAAACGCCACCGACGGGGTCGTCAGTGCCCACATGGGGGCGGACGCTACTGCTGGGTGATGCGGGTCAGGGGGCCCGGGGTGTAGGGCGAGTGGGCCTCCAGGTAGGTGGCGAAGGCGTCGATGTCCAGGCCGCCGTAGTAGACCGTCTGGGATGCGGCCGCGTCGCCGAGCGTGCCGAACCCGTCCCCGCCGCCGGCGAGGAAGTTGTTCGTCACGATCCGGTAGGTCGCGCCCTCGTCCAACGCCATCCCGTTGACCGTGACGCTCCCCGGGACGACGTGGCGGGTGCCGCCGGCGGAGGACCAGGCGTACTCGATGCCGGCGACCTGCAGGACCTTGGGGTTGCTCGCGCTGTTGACCCCGCTCCACTGCTCCTCGAGCACCTGCAGGATCTCGCTCCCGGTCAGGTCCATCGAGACCAGGTAGTTGTTGAACGGCTGCACCGTGAAGGCGTCCTCGTACGTCACCTCGCCGGCCAGCAGGTCGGCCCGGATGCCGCCGGGGTTCATGAGGGCGACCACCGGCTCCTTGCCGTCGGTCACCACCGATGGGTCGGCGAGCTGGGCGTCGGCGATGAGGTCACCGAGCTGGGACTCCCCGGCCGCGTTCGCCTTCCTCGTCACGTCGGTGCTGAGCGTGCCCAGAACCTTGTTCGCGATCGGCGCGACGAGCTGCTGGTAGCTCTGGATGAGCGTGCTCTCGGCCGCGGAGGGGGCCACGTCCCGCGTGACGACCATGTTCGTGCCCTTCACCGAGGACCGCACGATGTCCTGCGTGCGCCGGTCGTAGGACAGCTCCGTGTCGGTGTAGAGCCGGCCGAAGGAGGAGGCCGAGGTCACCAGCCGCGGCTGCCCGTTCGGGTCCGGCACGTCGCAGACGTAGGGCTGGTGGGTGTGGCCCGAGATGACCAGGTCGATCTGCGGGGACAGGTGCTGCGCGATCGGCAGGATCGGGGAGCTGGGGTCGAGGGCACCGCCCTTGCTGCAGGCCCAGTCGTAGGACGGGTTGGCATCGTGGGTCGCCCCCTGGGGGTCCGTCCACTTCTCCGTGGTCGGGAACCCGCCCTGGTGGATCAGGACGACGATCGCCTTGACGCCCTGCTTCTCGAGCACCGGCACGAGCGCGTTCGCCGTGGCGACCTCGTCGTGGAAGTCGAGTCCGGCGACGCCGGCGGCGGTGACGATGTTGGGCGTGTCCTTCAGCGTCATGCCGATGAAGCCGATCTTGGCGCCGTGCATCTTCTTGACCCAGTAGGCCGGCAGGATGGTCCGCTTCGTGCCCTGGTAGGTGACGTTCGCGGCGAGGAACTGGAAGTTCGCCCCCGGGAAGCTGCCGGTCGGGCAGGAGTTCTGGTTGTTCTGCCCGTCGCCGTCGTCCAGGCAGCCGCCCTTCTGCAGGCGCTGGATCTCCTGGTAGCCCTCGTCGAACTCGTGGTTGCCCACCGCCGTGGCGTCCAGGCCCAGCTTGTTCATCGCGAGGATGGTCGGCTCGTCGTGGAAGGCCGCCGACAGCAGCGGGGAGGCACCGACGATGTCGCCCGCCGCGACGGTGACGGTGTTGCGGTGGCCCTTGCGGGCCTGCTTCAGGTGGGTGGCGAGGTAGGCCACCCCGCCGGCATCGACGGTGACGTCCTTCGCCGTGCCGTCGACGAGCTGGTGCCCGGCGACGATCCGGCCGCTGGAGCCGGTCGGGGGTTCGAGGTTCCCGTGGAAGTCGTTGAAGGACAGGATCTGGATGTCCATGGTGGGACCGTTGGCCCGGCCCTTTCCGTGGTCCCCCGTGGGCGCCTTCGCGGCCCCGGGGTGGGCGCTGGCGGGGCCGTCGGGCGCGGCCCACGAGGCGGTGCTGCTGGCAATGAGGCCCGCGGTGGCGGCCACGCTGACCACCACGGCGCCGGTCAGGCGTCGGCTTCGTCTCGACATGGGTGGGTGTCTCCTCCAGGGTGTGACGCGAGCCGGCCGCCGGGCGCCGGGTTGCACCACGGAGGGGCTCGCGATCGGTGAAGGCTAGCGGGACGGTCGCGTCACGCGGAAGGGATGCGGAAGCGGGGGCACGCCACCGGGTCTGGGCGGAAGCTGCAGGCCGCGCGACCTCCCGGTCGGCTCCGTGATGGAATGCCGCCTATGCAGGTGGACGGAGCCGATCGGCTCAACCCCGGGCAGGTGGAGCAGGTCCTGGAGCTGGCCGGCGCAGCAGCGCTGGCCGATCAGGTGCGGCCGCTCTCGGAACAGACGCTGCTCGTGGTGCGCGGCGACGGGCATCCCGGCGTGCGCCACTACCTCGTGGGGGACGACGCGCGGTTGGTCGGCTACGCCCAGCGCACGCCGGGCGAGGGGCCCGACGACCCCTCCTCCGCCGAGGTGGTGGTCGCCCCCGGCGCGCGCCGCCGCGGTGTCGGACGCGCCCTGCTGGACGCCGTGCTCGCCGAGGATCCCCGTGCGCGTGTGTGGGCGCACGGGGACCTGGAGGCCGGACGGGCCCTCGCATCCTCGGCCGGTTTGGAGAGCGTGCGCCAGCTGTGGCAGATGCGTCGCCCCCTGCACGGCGAGTGGACCGAGCTTCCCGCGGTGGAACTGCCGGAGGGCTTCGTGGCGCGTTCCTTCGAGCCCGGCCGGGCCGCCAGCGGCGACGTCGCAGGAGCCGCGAAACGGGCCATCGGGGACTCCGACGAGGATGCCTGGCTGCGGGTGAACGCACGCGCCTTCGCCTCGCACGCCGAGCAGGGCCGCATGACCCGGGCCGACCTCGACCAGCGGATGGCCGAGCCGTGGTTCGACCCCAAGGGGTTCATCCTCGTCGAGGACGTGGCGACGGTGCCGGACCGGCCGACGCTGGCCGCCTTCCACTGGACCAAGGTGGAGCCGCCGGAGGACCCACAGGGGCATCCCACGGCGGGTGAGGTCTACGTGGTCGGCGTGGACCCGGCATACCAGGGTCGGGGCCTGGGCAAGGTGGTGACCGTGCTCGGTCTGCAACACCTGCGCGACCTGGGGCTGGACGAGGCGACGCTCTACGTCGACGGGGACAACGAGGCGGCGCTGGCGACCTACGCGCGGCTCGGGTTCGAGCGGTCCGCGGTGGACGTGATGTACGCGGCGCCGCACGGGAGCGCGTGACACAGTAGGGCCATGAGCCCCAAGGGGGACCCGGCCGCGACGGCGGCGGAGGCCACCGACAGCACGGTGTCGGCGCTGCCGGCGATCTCCAGCGCCCTGCCCCGGTCGCCGGACGGGCGGTTCATGCGGGTGGTGCCCGGGCTGCCGGTGGCACCCGACCTGCCGCCGGACCGCTTCCTGGACCGCGAGATCTCCTGGCTGCAGTTCAACGAGCGGGTGCTGCAGCTGGCGATGGACGACACGGTCCCGCTGCTGGAACGGGCCCGCTACCTGTCGATCTTCGCGAGCAACCTCGACGAGTTCTTCATGGTGCGCGTCGCCGGCCTCAAGCGTCGCATCGCGACCGGGCTGGCCGTGCGGTCGGCCTCCGGGCTGGAGCCGCGGGAGGTGCTCGAGGAGATCTCCCGGGGGGCGCACGAGCTCGCCGACCTGCACGCGCGGGTCTTCCACGGGCAGGTGCGGCCCGCGCTGGACCGCGAGGGCATTGCGATCGTGCGCTGGGAGGACCTCGGCGACGCCGAGCAGGAGGCGCTGCACGCGATGTTCCGCGAGCAGGTCTACCCGGTGTTGACCCCGTTGGCCGTGGACCCCGCGCACCCGTTTCCGTACATCTCCGGGCTCTCCCTCAACCTCGCGGTCCTGTTGGTGCACCCCAAGACCGGCGGCGAGCACTTCGCCCGGGTCAAGGTGCCCCCACTGCTGCCGCGGTTCGTGCGCGTCGCCCCCAGTGCCGTGGCCGAGGACTCCCGCGAGGTCCGGTATGCCGAGCGCTTCGTCCCGCTCGAAGACGTCATCGCCGCGCACCTGGACCAGCTCTTCCCCGGGATGGAGGTGCGCGAGCACTACACCTTCCGGGTGACGCGCAACGAGGACCTCGAGGTCGAGGAGGACGACGTCGAGAACCTCCTGGTGGCGCTCGAGAAGGAGCTGCCCCGGCGGCGGTTCGGGCCGCCGGTGCGGCTCGAGGTCGCAGACGACATCGACGCCCACGTCCTCGACCTGCTCGTGCGGGAGCTGCGGGTGAGCGGTGAGGAGGTCTACCGCATCCCCACGCCGCTGGACCTGCGCGGCCTCGAGCTGCTGGCCGAGCTGGAGCGCTCGGACCTGCACTTCCCGCCGTTCGTGCCCACCACCCACCCGGACCTGTCGCCGGTGGAGCGCGCCGCCCCCAGTGACGTGCTGGACGCGGTGCGGCACAAGGACGTGCTGCTGCACCACCCCTACGACTCGTTCTCGACCTCGGTGCAGGCCTTCCTGGAACAGAGCGCAGCCGACCCTTCGGTCCTGGCCATCAAGATGACCCTCTACCGCACCAGCGGGGACTCGCCGATCGTGGACGCCCTCATTGACGCGGCCGAGGCGGGCAAGCAGGTGCTGGCCGTGGTGGAGAT
The DNA here is from genome assembly GCF_035708005.1 of Segeticoccus sp. Taxonomy (NCBI): domain Bacteria; kingdom Bacillati; phylum Actinomycetota; class Actinomycetes; order Micrococcales; family Intrasporangiaceae; genus Segeticoccus; species Segeticoccus sp. The sequence goes on from NZ_DASSTI010000096.1 coordinate 4,620, forward strand.
CAAGGCCCGTTTCGACGAGGTCGCCAACATCAGCTGGGCGCGCAAGCTGGAGCAAGCCGGGGTGCACGTCGTCTACGGCATGGTGGGGCTGAAGACCCACGCCAAGCTGTGCCTCGTGGTGCGCCAGGAGGCCGAGGGCCTGCGCCGCTACTGCCACGTCGGCACCGGCAACTACAACCCCAAGACCGCGCGGCTGTACGAGGACCTCGGGCTGCTCACCTGCGACGACCAGGTCGGGGAGGACCTGACCCGGCTGTTCAACCAGCTCTCCGGTGTCGCACCGCGGACCAAGTTCAAGCGGCTGCTGGTCGCACCGCGGTCGGTGCGCAGCGGGCTGGTCGAGCAGATCGACGCCGAGGCCGAGCGCGCCCGCTCCGACGGGAGCGGCTTGGTGCGGTTCAAGGTGAACTCGATCGTCGACGAGCAGGTCATCGACGCCCTCTACCGCGCCGCCCAGGCGGGCGCGCAGGTCGACATCTGGGTGCGCGGGATCTGTGCGCTGCGGCCGGGCGTCCCGGGACTGTCCGAGCGGGTCCGGGTGCACTCGGTGCTCGGCCGCTTCCTGGAACACTCCCGCGTCTTCTACTTCGGTGGTGGCGGGCAGCCCGTGGTCTACCTGGGCAGCGCCGACATGATGCACCGCAACCTCGACCGGCGCGTCGAGACGCTCGTCTCGATCGAGGACCCGACCCACGTCGCTGCGCTGGGCGACCTGCTCGACGCCGGCATGAGTGATCGGATCTCGCGCTGGGAACTCGACGCGCAGGGCCGGTGGACCCGGGAGCACGTCGACAGCAAGGGCCGGCCGCTGCAGGACCTGCAGGTCTCGTTGATCGAGCGCTACGCCAAGCGCCGCCGCAAGGCCCGTCGCCGTCGCGCATGAGCCGGCAGCAGGAGCCCGTGCGCGGGCTCGCCCCCCGAGCCGGCGCCGCCGCCCGCAGGGACCCCCGTGTGGTGCTGGCCGCCGGCGCGGTGCCATGGCGCCGCCGGGAGGGGCGGCTCGAGGTCGCCCTGGTGCACCGACCGCGCTACGACGACTGGTCCTGGCCCAAGGGCAAGCTGGACGCCGGCGAGGACTGGTCCACCGCGGCCGTGCGCGAGGTGCTCGAGGAGACCGGCCTGCAGGTCCGGCTCGGGCGACCTCTGCCCGGGGCCAGTTACCAGGCCGCGCGGCCGAACGGGTGGCGCAGCAAGCAGGTGCGCTACTGGGCCGGCACGGTCACCGGCGGAGACGGCCGGCTCCTGCACGAGGTCGACGAGGTCACCTGGCTCGACGTCGTGGCGGCCACCGCCGCGCTGAGCTACGCCCACGACCGGGAGCAGCTGCAGGCGCTGACCCGGGCCGACCGGGAGGGTGGCCTCGACACCTGGCCGGTGGTCCTGCTGCGACACGCCCACGCGCGGGCCCGTGAGCGCTGGCGTGGCCCGGACCGGGTGCGCCCCCTGACCGGCAAGGGCCGTCGCCGGGCCGAGCGCCTTGCGCCGCTGCTGGGCGCCTTCGGGGTGCAGCAGGTGCTCACCTCCCCCGCGCAGCGGTGCGTCGACACCGTGGTGCCGTTCAGCACCTCCGGCGGGGTCGAGACGGTCCCGGCCGGGGCGCTCGGCGTCGAGCCGGCCGGCGACGGCACGGCCCCGTCGGCCGGTGTGGCGGAGGTGCTGTCGACGGATTGCCTCAGCGCCGTCCTGGCCAACGGCCGGCCCACCGTGCTGTGCACGCACGGCGAGGTGCTTCCAGGTTTGCTGGAGCTGCTCGCCGACCACGCCGACGCCGAGCCGGCGGAGGTGCTGCGGGACGCGCACGGCGACGCCCCGAAGTCGGCCGTGGCCAAGGGTGAGGCGGTCATCGCCCACGTCAGCGGCACCGGGGCGAGCGCACGCGTGGTGGCGGTCGAGCGGCACCAGCCGTGACCGGCATACCGCGTGCGTCAGGTGGCCGCGTGCGTCAGGTGACCGCGTGCAGGATGAAGTAGCCGATCGCGGCGACGATCCCCGCGCCGGGGAAGGTGAAGATCCACGCGGCCACGATGTTGCCGGCCACGCCCCAGCGCACGGCGGAGAGCCGCTTGGTGGCGCCGACGCCCATGATCGAGGCGGTGATCGTGTGCGTGGTGGAGATCGGGGCGTGGAAGCCGATGCCGGCGACGTAGAGGATCGCCGACGCCGTCGTCTCCGCGGCGAAGCCCTGCGGCGGCGTGAGGTGGATGATGCGCCGCCCGAGGGTGCGCATGATGCGCCAGCCACCGGAGTAGGTGCCCGCGGAGATCACCAGCGCCGAGACCACCTTGACCCACCAGGGGATGTGGCTGCCCTCGTGGTAGCCGCCGACGGTCAGCGCGAGCACCACGATGCCCATCGTCTTGGCCGCATCCTGCAGGCCGTGCCCCAGCGCCATCGCTGCCGCGGACAGGGTCTGCGCCGTGCGGAACCCGCGGGAGACCCGGCCGGGGTTGGCCCTCCGGAACAGCCACAGGATCGCGGCCATCACGAGGAAGCCGAGGATGACGCCCATGATCGGCGAGAGCACCATCGGGATGATGATCTTGTCGACGATGCCCCACCACAGGACCGTGGTCCCGGCGGCGAGTGACGCGCCGGCCATCCCCCCGATGAGCGCGTGCGAGGACGAGGAGGGCAGGCCGTACCACCAGGTGAGCAGGTTCCAGCCGATCGCCCCGATCAGTGACCCGGCGACGATCACCAGTCCCTGGTGCCCGTCCGGCGGGTCGATGATGCCCGACCCGACGGTCTTGGCGACGCCCTCGCCGAGGAAGGCGCCGGCGAGGTTGAACGCGGCCGCCATGCCGAGCGCGATCCGCGGGGTCAGGGCGCGGGTCGACACCGAGGTGGCGATGGCGTTGGCGGCGTCGTGGAATCCGTTGGTGTAGTTGAAGCCCATCGCCAGGAGGATGACGAGGGCGACCGGCAGCCAGTCCACGACGGCTCAGGACTCCTTGACGGCGATGCTCTCGACCGTGTTCGCCACGGTCTCGAACGCGTCGGCGGCGGACTCCAGCTCGTCGATCACTTCCTTGAGCTTGAGGATCGCGATCGCGTCGGAGCCGTCGTTGAACATCTCGGC
>NZ_DASSTI010000097.1:0-24055 GCF_035708005.1 Segeticoccus sp.
TGGGGTGCCGAGGTGGCGGCCTCGGCGATCTGCCACTCGATGGACGACTGCCTGGCGGCGGTCGGAGAGCTCGGCTACCCGGTCGTCGTACGACCCAGCTTCACCATGGGCGGCGCCGGCTCCGGCCTGGCCTACGACGAGGAGGACCTGCACCGGATCGCCGGCCTCGGCCTCTCGCTCAGCCCCACCACCGAGGTGCTCCTGGAGGAGTCGATCCTGGGCTGGAAGGAGTACGAGCTGGAGGTGATGCGCGACCGGGCCGACAACGTCGTGATCGTCTGCTCGATCGAGAACCTCGACCCCATGGGCGTGCACACCGGCGACTCGATCACCGTCGCGCCGGCGCTGACCCTGACCGACCGGGAGTACCAGCGGATGCGCGACATCGGCATCGCGGTGATCCGCGAGGTCGGCGTCGAGACCGGCGGCTGCAACATCCAGTTCGCGGTGAACCCCGAGGACGGACGGATCATCGTCATCGAGATGAACCCGCGTGTCTCGCGGTCGTCGGCGCTGGCGTCCAAGGCGACCGGCTTCCCGATCGCCAAGATCGCCGCCAAGATGGCGATCGGCTACACCCTCGACGAGGTCCCCAACGACATCACCCAGGAGACACCGGCGAGCTTCGAGCCGACGCTGGACTACGTCGTGGTCAAGGTGCCGCGGTTCGCGTTCGAGAAGTTCCCCGCCGCCGACCCGACGCTGACCACCACGATGAAGTCCGTGGGCGAGGCGATGGCGATCGGCCGCAACTTCACCGAGGCCCTGCAGAAGGCGCTGCGTTCGCTGGAGAAGTCGGGATCGTCCTTCCACTGGGACGCCGAGACCACCCCGAACGACGAGATGGCCCGCCAGCTCCTCGAGCAGGCCCGTCGCCCCACGGACGGGCGGATCGTGTTGGTGCAGCAAGCACTTCGCCGACTCAGCGTCGAGGAGGTGCACGAGGCCACCGGCATCGACCCGTGGTTCCTCGACCAGATCGCGCTGCTCAACGACGTCGCCGGCGAGCTGCACGACGCCGAGGAGCTGGAGCCCTCGCTGTTGCGCCTGGCCAAACGGCACGGCTTCTCGGACCAGCAGATCGGGCAGCTGCGCTCGATGCCCGAGGAGGTCGTGCGCGGCGTGCGGCACGCGCTCAGGGTGCGCCCCGTCTACAAGACCGTCGACACCTGCGCCGCCGAGTTCGCCGCTCGGACGCCCTACCACTACTCCTCCTACGACGAGGAGACCGAGGTCGAGCCCCGGGAGAAGCCCGCGGTGATCATCCTCGGGTCCGGGCCGAACCGCATCGGGCAGGGCGTCGAGTTCGACTACTCCTGCGTGCACGCCAGCTTCGCGCTGCGCGAGGCCGGTTTCGACACCGTGATGGTCAACTGCAACCCCGAGACGGTCTCCACCGACTACGACACCTCCAGCCGGCTCTACTTCGAGCCGCTCACCCTCGAGGACGTGCTCGAGGTGGTGCACGCCGAGCGGGCCGCCGGCCCGCTGGCCGGCGTCATCGTGCAGCTCGGCGGACAGACCCCGTTGGGGCTGGCGCGGGCGCTGAAGGAGGCCGGCGTGCCGATCGTGGGCACGTCGCCGGAGGCCATCGACCTCGCCGAGGACCGCGGCGCCTTCGGCCGGGTCCTGCACGAGGCGGAGCTGCCGGCGCCGCGGCACGGCACGGCCTACAGCGCCGTCGAGGCGGTCGAGATCGCGCGCGAGATCGGCTACCCGGTGCTCGTCCGCCCCTCCTACGTCCTGGGCGGGCGCGGCATGGAGATCGTGTATGACGCCGAGACCCTGACCGAGTACGTCACCCGCGCCACAGCCGCCTCCTCCGAGCACCCGGTGCTGATCGACCGGTTCCTCGACGAGGCGATCGAGATCGACGTCGACGCGCTCTACGACGGACGCGAGCTCTACCTCGGCGGGATCATGGAGCACATCGAGGAGGCCGGGATCCACTCCGGCGACTCTGCCTGCGTCCTGCCGCCGGTCACGCTCGGCCCCGAGGAGCTGCGCCGCGTGCGGGAGTCGACGCACCGGCTGGCCGAGGGCATCGGCGTGCGCGGGCTGATGAACGTCCAGTTCGCCCTGGCCCAGGACGTCCTCTACGTCCTCGAGGCGAACCCGCGGGCCAGCCGGACCGTGCCCTTCGTCTCCAAGGCGACCGGGGTGCCCCTCGCCAGCGCCGCCGCCCGGGTGATGCTGGGCGCGAGCGTGGCGGACCTGCGCGCGGAGGGGGTGCTGCCCCCCGAGGCGGACGGCAGCGTGCTGCCGACGTCGGCGCACGTGTCCGTGAAGGAGGCGGTGCTGCCGTTCAAGCGGTTCCGCACCGCCGGCGGCCAGGTCGTGGACAGCCTGCTCGGCCCGGAGATGCGCTCCACCGGCGAGGTCATGGGCATCGACCGCGACTTCGGCGGCGCCTTCGCCAAGAGCCAGCTCGGGATCAGCGGCCTGCCGCTCTCCGGCACGGTGTTCGTCTCGGTCGCCAACCGCGACAAGCGCGCGATGATCTTCCCGGTCAAGCGGCTCGTCGACCTCGGGTTCACCCTCATCGCCACCGCCGGAACCGCGGACGTGCTGCGCCGCAACGGAATCCACGCCGACGTGGTGCGCAAGCACAGCCAGGGCCGAGGCCCGCACGGTGAGCCGACCATCGTCGACCGGATCGGCTCCGGCGAGGTCGCCATGGTGATCAACACCCCGTCCGGGCGGGACGCCCGGGCCGACGGCTACGCGATCCGTGCCGCCACGACCAGCCTCGACCGGCCGATCATCACCACCGTGCAGCAGCTCGGCGCGGCCGTCCAGGGCATCGAGGCACGGCTCGCCGGACCGCTCGAGGTGAAGTCGCTGCAGGCCCACGCCGCCGAGCTCGACCTCTACCACCGAGCCGCCCGGTGACGTTCGGGGAGCGGCTGGCTGCCGCCATGGCCAAGCACGGACCGCTGTGCGTGGGGATCGACCCGCACCCCGGCCTGCTCGAGGCCTGGGGCCTGCCGCAGGACGTGGACGGCCTGACGCGGTTCGTGGAGGCCTGCGTCCAGGCGTTCGCGGGCCACGTGGCGGTCGTCAAGCCGCAGAGCGCGTTCTTCGAGCGGTTCGGCGCCGCCGGCATCGCGGTGCTCGAGCGCACGCTGGCCGACCTGCGCGAGGCGGACACGCTCTCGCTGCTCGACGTCAAGCGCGGCGACATCGGCACCACCATGGAGGCCTACGCCCACGCCTACCTGACCGACGATGCCCCGCTGCGGGCCGACGCGGTCACCGTGAGCCCCTACCTCGGCTACGGGTCCCTGCGACCGGCGCTGGACCTCGCCCGCGCCACCGGCCGTGGCGTCTTCGTCCTCGCCCTCACGTCCAACCCGGACGGGCCGTCGGTGCAGCACGCGCGGACGGCCACCGACAGCGTCGCCGGTGCCGTCGTCGCCGGGGCGGCCGCCGACAACGCCGACGCACCCGGGTTGGGGCACGTCGGGCTGGTCGTCGGTGCCACGGTCGGCACCGCCGTGTCGGAGCTCGGCGTGGACCTGGCCGCCAGCCGGGCGCCGCTGCTGGCCCCCGGCCTCGGCGCCCAGGGCGCCACCGCGGCCGACCTGCGGACCGTCTTCGGCGCCGCCGCACCGCAGGTCCTCGCGAGCGCCTCCCGGTCGGTGCTCGCCGCCGGGCCCGACGCGAGGGCACTGCGGCGAGCGGCACGGCATACCGCCGAGGAACTCGCACGCGAACTGGGCCGGGGCGTGGACGTGCCCGTCCCGAGGTGACTCCAGGCGCTGCCGGACACCTGCGGGGGCCTCGTTGCCAGCCCCGGGAGGACTCGCTAGGTTCCTGATCAACGCTGGCACGTAACCTGAGCCGCGAATCGTCCGACCGTGCAGCACCGTCCCGTTGAAGGAGACCGACCGTGGCACTACCCCCGCTGACTCCGGAGCAACGTGCGGAGGCACTGGCCAAGGCGGCGGTCGCACGGCGGGAGCGGGCTGCGGTGAAGAACCGCCTCAAGTACGCCCAGGGCTCGCTCAAGGAGGTCATCGCCGACGGCAAGGACAACGAGGTCATCGGCAAGATGAAGGTGTCCGCCCTGCTGGAGTCCATGCCCGGCGTGGGCCGGGTGCGTGCCCGCCAGATCATGGAGGAGGTCGGCATCTCCGAGAGCCGCCGCGTCCGCGGGTTGGGCAGCAACCAGATCGCCGCGCTGCTGGCCCGGTTCGACCAGTCCTGACGGCCGCCCCGCCCGCTCCAGCGCGCCTTCCCCGCCCGACCCACCGACCCCTCCCAGCACTTTCCAGCCCGACCAGGAAGCGCAGGTATGCCGCACCCGTCCCGACTCGTCGTCCTCGCCGGACCGACGGCCGTCGGCAAGGGCACCGTGGCGGCCTACGTGCGCGACCACTTCCCGGACGTGTGGCTGTCGGTCTCGGCGACCACGCGGTCGCCGCGGCCCGGTGAGGTCGACGGCGTCCACTACCACTTCGTCACCGACGCGCAGTTCGAGCACATGCGGGCGCAGGGGGAGTTCCTGGAGTGGGCGATCGTGCACGGCCGGGCGAAGTACGGCACGCCCCGGACGCCGGTGCTGCGTGCCCTGGCCGCGGGGCGCAAGGCGCTGCTGGAGATCGACCTGCAGGGCGCCCGCCAGGTGCGTGAGCAGATGCCCGAGGCGCTCTTCGTCTTCCTCGAGCCGCCGAGCTGGGAGGAGCTCGTCCGCCGGCTCGTGGGACGGGGCACCGAGACGGCGGAGGAGCAGGCCATCCGGCTGGCCACCGCCCGCACCGAGCTGGAGGCCCGCACGGAGTTCGACGTGGCCGTGGTCAACGACGACGTTCGGCGGGCGAGCGAAGAACTCGTATCATTGATGGAGCACGGGCCCACGCACGCCGACCGGGTCCGCTGAACGGCACGGATCTCGGCGGCCGCCGCGGATCGTCCGCCACCGACCCGCCACCCGAGATCGCCACGAGCACGACTGCACACCGACACGACTGCACACCGACACGAGACGGAGGACGCATGTCCGGCACCAAGGCCCACCCCGAGGGGATCACCAACCCGCCCATCGACGAGCTGCTCGAGACCGCCGACTCCAAGTACGCGCTGGTGATCTACTCGGCCAAGCGGGCCCGCCAGATCAACGCCTACTACGCCCAGCTGTCCGAGGGGCTGCTGGAGTACGTCGGCCCGCTGGTGGACAGCCAGGTCAACGACAAGCCGCTGTCCATCGCGCTCCGCGAGATCAACCAGGGCAAGCTCACCATCGAGCCGATCGAGGCCTGAGCGGGCGAGGGGCAGCATGCGCGTCGTCCTCGGTGTCAGCGGCGGCATCGCTGCCTACAAGGCCTGCCTGCTGCTGCGCCTGTTCACCGAGGGAGGGCACGACGTCACGGTCGTGCCGACCCGTGCGGCGCTGGAGTTCGTCGGGGCCCCCACCTGGGCGGCCCTGTCCGGCAAGCCCGTCGCCACGGACGTCTGGAACGAGGTCCACCGCGTGCCGCACGTGCGCCTCGGCCAGCACGCCGACCTCGTCGTCGTCGCCCCGGCCACCGCGGACCTGCTCGCCCGCGCGGCGCACGGCCTCGCCGACGACCTGCTCACCAACACACTGCTGACCGCTCGCTGCCCGGTCGTGCTGACGCCGGCGATGCACACCGAGATGTGGACGCACCCGGCGACCCGGGCCAACGTGGCGACCCTGCGGGAGCGCGGGGTGCACGTGATCGAGCCCGCCAGCGGGCGGCTCACCGGTGCCGACACCGGTCCGGGCCGGCTGCCCGACCCGGAGGACATCTACCGCGCCTGCCTCCAGGCGGCTGGCGGCGAGCTGGCGAGGAGTGGGGCCGCCACCGGACCCGGCCCCCTGTCCGGGCGTCACGTCGTGGTGACCGCCGGCGGCACCCGCGAACCACTGGATCCGGTGCGCTTCATCGGCAACCGCTCCTCGGGCAAGCAGGGCATCGCCCTGGCCGAGGTCGCCGCCCGACGCGGGGCCCGGGTCACCCTGATCGCGGCGAGCGTCGACGTGCCGCTCCCGACCGGCGTGGAGGTCGTGCGCGTCGAGACCGCCGTGCAGCTCAAGGACGCCGTCGACAAGGCCGCTGTCGACGCCGACGTGGTCGTCATGGCCGCCGCGCCCGCCGACTTCCGACCGGCGCACTACACCGACGCCAAGATCAAGAAGTCCCAGCTGCCCGGAGGGGCAGAGGACGCCCCCACGATCGAGCTGACCACCAACCCGGACATCGTCCGTGGCCTGGTCGACGCGCGCGACGGCGCACGCTCCCCGCTGATCGTCAGCTTCGCGGCCGAGACGGGCGACGCCCACGGCAGCGTGATGGACCACGCCCGGGCCAAGTTCGCCCGCAAGGGCAGCGACCTGCAGGTCGTCAACGAGGTCGGGGTCGGGCGCACCTTCGGCGCCGACGAGTCCACGGTGCACATCCTGACCCGCGGCAGCGACGCCGTGGTCGACGCGGGCCCGGCGAGCAAGGTGAGCATCGCTGCCACCGTGTGGGACGTCGTACAGAAGCATCTGGAGCCCGCGTAGACTCGCGGCTGCCGATCCGGCGGGGCGTGTCGTCCCGTCCTGCCACCGAACTGAGGAGCACCACGTGACGCGTCTGTTCACCTCCGAGTCGGTCACCGAGGGCCACCCGGACAAGATCTGCGACCAGATCAGTGACGGCATCCTCGACGCCATGCTGGCCCAGGACCCGCACGCCCGCGTGGCCGTCGAGACGATGGTGACCACCGGCCTGGTGCACGTCGCGGGCGAGGTGAGCACGACCGGCTACGTCGACATCCCGAGCGTCGTCCGCGAGACCATCGTCGGGATCGGCTACGACTCCTCGGCCAAGGGCTTCGACGGCCGCTCCTGCGGGGTCTCGGTGTCCATCGGGCAGCAGTCGCCCGACATCGCCCAGGGCGTCGACACCGCCTTCGAGTCGCGCAGCCAGAGCATCGACCCGATGGACAAGCAGGGCGCCGGCGACCAGGGGCTCATGTTCGGCTACGCCGGCGACGACACCCCCGAGCTGATGCCGCTGCCGATCTTCCTCGCGCACCGGCTCGCCGAGCGGCTCACCGTCGTGCGCAAGGCGGGCGACCTCGCCTACCTGCGCCCGGACGGCAAGACCCAGGTGACGATCGAGTACGACGGGGACCGGGCCGTCCGCCTCGACACCGTCGTGCTCTCGACGCAGCACGCCGCCGACGTGTCCCTGTCCGGGCTGCTCGAGCCCGACATCGCCGCGCACGTCATCAAGCCCGTGCTCGAGGAGGTCAAGGGGTCCGGGGTCGACATCGACAGCTCCGACTACCGCATGCTCATCAACCCGACCGGCCGGTTCGAGGTCGGGGGTCCGATGGGCGACGCGGGCCTGACCGGGCGCAAGATCATCGTCGACACCTACGGCGGGATGGCCCGCCACGGCGGCGGTGCCTTCTCCGGCAAGGACCCTTCGAAGGTGGACCGCTCCGGCGCCTACGCGATGCGCTGGGTCGCCAAGAACGTCGTCGCGGCCGGGCTCGCCAAGCGGTGCGAGGTGCAGGTCGCCTACGCGATCGGGAAGGCCCAGCCGGTCGGTCTCTACGTCGAGTGCTTCGGCACCGAGACCGTCAGCCTCGACCAGATCCAGTCCGCGATCCCGAAGGTGTTCGACCTGCGGCCGGCCGCGATCATCGAGGACCTCGACCTGCTGCGCCCGATCTACCAGCCGACCGCCGCCTACGGGCACTTCGGCCGCACCACCGTCGAGGGCGTGGAGAACCCGTTCACCTGGGAGCGGCTCGACCGGGTGGACCAGCTCAAGGCCGCGGTCCTCGGCTGAGCCGCGCCTGCTGCCCGGCCGCCGTCGGTGGGCCGCGATAGACGTTGGGCATGAGTTCGGAGGGGACCTCGTCAGCCGCGTCGGCCACCGGTGAGCAGCTCGCGCTGCTGCGGACCGCGGCTCGGTCCTCCCGTGCCCGTTCCGCCGCGACGCGGAAGGCGCCGTCCCTCGCCGAGACCGACCCGGTCGCGGTGGTGCTCGTCGACCTGGGCCTGGCCCACCTGGACCGGCCCTTCGAGTACCTCGTGCCGGCCGAGCTGGCCGACACCTGCCTGCCCGGGGTGCGGGTCAAGGTGCGCTTCGCCGGTCAGGACGTCGACGGGTTCGTGGTCGAGCGCCGGGCCGAGGCCGAGCACCGGGGCCGCCTCGTGCCGGTCCGGCGGGTGGTCAGCGCCGAGCCCGTGCTCACCCCCGCGCTGTTGCGCCTGTGTCGTGCCGTTGCCCGACGGTATGCCGGCACGCTCAGTGACGTGCTCCGCCTCGCCGTGCCACCGCGGCACGCCACCGCCGAGCGCAACCTGCCCACCGAGCCGGGTGCGGACGCGGCCGGGCCCGTGGGTGCCGGGCTGACCGGGTCGGCGGGGGAGGCGGACGCGGCGGGGGAGACGGACCCGGCGAGGGAGGCGGACGTGCTGCCGTGGCAGCGCTACCCGGCCGGCCCGGCGTTCCTGCGGCGCGTGGCGGCCGGGGAACGCCCGGCGGCCAGCTGGCTCGCCGCCCCCACCGGCGAGGTGGACCGCGACTGGCCGGCGGCGCTGGCCTCGCTGGCGGCCGCGACCCTCGCGGCCGGGCGCGGCGTGCTGGTCGTGCTGCCCGACCGCCGCGACGTGGTGCGGGTCGACAGCGCCCTCACCGAGCGGCTTGGCAAGGGCGGGCACGTGCGGCTCACCGCGGACCAGGGGCCGCAGGCCCGCTACACGGCGTGGCTGAAGGTGCTTCGGGGCCACGTGCGGTGTGTCGTCGGCACGCGCGCCGCCGCCTTCGCGCCGGTGCGCGACCTGGGCCTCGTGGCGTGGTGGGACGACGGGGACGACCTGCACGCCGAGCCTCGCGCGCCCTACCCGCACGTGCGTGAGGTGCTCGAGCTGCGCGCCGAGCTCGAGGGCTGTGCCCTGGTGGTCGGCGGGTTCAGCCGCTCGGTGGCGGTCCAGCAGTGGCTGGAGGAGGGGCGCCTCCGCGCGGTGCAGCTGGACGGGCCCACGCTGCGACGCACCGCTGCACGGATCCGCGTCGCGGGAGAGGGCCGCGAGCAGGAACGGGACCCGGCGGCCGCCGCGCGGCTGCCGTCCCTGGCCTGGCGCACGGCCAAGCAGGCGTTGACGCGCGGGCCGGTGCTCGTGCAGGTCCCGCGACGGGGCTACCTGCCGGCACTGTCCTGCCAGACCTGCAGGCAGCGGGCCCACTGCCCTACCTGTCACGGGCCGCTGGCGCTGCCCGGTCCCGACGCGCCACCGCAGTGCCGGTGGTGCGGCACGGTGGTGCGCCAGTTCGTCTGCCCGGAGTGCGAGGGGCGGACCCTGCGCTCGACCGCGGTCGGTGCCCGGCGCACGGCCGAGGAGCTCGGCCGCGCCTTCCCCGGGGTGCCGGTGCACACCTCGGGCGGTGGACAGGTCCTCGACACGGTCGACGGCGAGCCGGCGCTCGTGATCGCGACGCCGGGCGCGGAGCCGGTCGCCCCGGGCGGTTACGCCGCGGCGTTGCTGCTCGACGCCTGGGCGCTGCTCGACCGGCCGGCCCTGGACGCGGGGGAGGAGGCGGTCCGGCGGTGGACCGCCGCCGGTGCGCTCGTACGGCCGGCGGACGAGGGCGGGGCGGTCGTGCTGTGCGGCGTACCGCAGCACACGACGCTGCCGCCGGTCGAGGCGCTGGTGCGGTGGGACCCGGCGTGGTTCGCGGCCCGCGAGCTCGCCGAGCGGCGGGACCTGGCCCTGCCGCCCGCGGTGTGGATGGCGCAGCTGACCGGCCCGCGCGCCGCGCTGCGCGACGCGCTGGCGCAGGTCGAGCTGCCCGCCGACGTCGAGCAACTCGGGCCGATGCCGGTGGCCGGTTCCGGGCCACAGGCCCGCCGCGGCACGGGTCGGGACGACGGCCAGCAGGTGCTGCTCCGGGCGCCGTTGCCCATGGCCACCGAGGTCGCCGACGCCCTCGCGGCGATGCGCGCGGTCCGCAGTGCCCACAAGACCGCCGAGGTGGTCGGCGTGCGCATCGATCCGCAGGGCGCCATCGGCTGACCAGGGGGCCGCGGCGCGGCAGGAAAACCTGCTTCGCCGAGCGTTGCTCTGTTACCGTGCTGGTGCTGACCCGAGGTTCCACGGCCTGCCCGCCCCGACAGGGCCCGGCGCCGCCCGGGAGGCACTCACACAACGTTCGTCGTTCGGCCCTGCCCTGCCCTGTCACGGCCCGACGTCAAGGAGGTCTGATTGAGCGTCATTGACCCTGCTGCGCCCACACCCGCCCACGCCCCCGAGCCGGGCACGCCGCAGCGCCGCCCCCGCGCCCGCCGCTACCTGATGTGCCCGCCCCGCTTCTTCGAGGTCGGCTACGCCATCAACCCCTGGATGGATCCCGGGCTGCCGGTCGACGTGGCCGCCGCGAACGCCCAGTGGGAGGGGCTGCGGCAGGTCTACCTCGACCTCGGGCACGAGGTCGAGGTGATCGAGCCGGAGCCGGGCCTGCCCGACATGGTCTTCGCTGCCAACGGTGCCCTCGTCATCGGGGACCGGGCGCTCGGCGCCTCGTTCGCGCACGCCGAGCGGCGCCCGGAGGCCGCCGCCCACCGGCGCAAGCTGGAGGGGACCTCGGGGATCACGACGTTCGTCACCCCCGACCACGTCAACGAGGGTGAGGGCGACTTCCTCGTCGTCGGCAACACCGTGCTGGCCGGCACCGGCTTCCGCACCAGGCCGCCGGCCCACCAGCAGGTCGAGGAGGTCTTCGGGCTGCCGGTGATCTCGCTGACCCTGGTGGACCCGCGCTACTACCACCTCGACACGGCACTGGCCGTGCTCGACGACCAGACCGTGGCCTACTACCCGGAGGCGTTCGACGCCGACGGGAAGGCGATGCTCAAGACGATGTTCCCCGACGCGCTCATCGCCACCGAGGCCGACGCCGCGGTGCTCGGGCTCAACGCCGTCTCGGACAACTACCACGTGCTGCTGCCGACCGCGGCCGTCGCCCTGGCCGACCAGCTGCGCGAACGCGGCTACCAGCCGGTGCCGGTCGACCTGTCCGAGCTGCTCAAGGCCGGCGGCAGCGTGAAGTGCTGCACGATGGAGCTGCACCAGCACCGGTCCCGCCCCGTCGCCCACTGAGCACCGCCCGTAGGGTCGGAGGTATGCCGATCGACCACAGCGCGCGTGCCTCCGACCCCGAACTGGCCCACTCCGCCGAGCTGGCGGACCCCCAGTTCGCGCCGACGCCGGTCGACGCCGTGGTCTTCGACCTGGGCAACGTCCTGATCCGCTGGGACCCCCAGCCGGCCATCGCCGCCGCGGTCGGGGACGAGGAGGCCCGACGGTTCCTGGCCCGCGACGGCGACGGCACAGGGTTCGACTTCTTCGCGTGGAACCACCGCCAGGACGAGGGCCGGCCCTGGGCGGAGGCCGAGGAGGCGGCGGTCCGCGCGCACCCGGGCTGGGAGGCGGCCATCCGGGCATACCGGAAGAACTTCGCGGCCTCGCTGACCGGTGCCGTCGACGACACGGTCCAGATCCTGCGCGAGCTGCACGGGGCCGGCGTGCCGCTGTTCGCCCTGACCAACTGGTCGGAGGAGCTGTTCCCCGTGGCGCTGGACCGGTTCCCGTTCCTCGACCTGTTCGAGGACATCGTGGTCTCCGGCGAGGAGAAGGTCGCCAAGCCGGACCCGCGCATCTGGGAGGTCCTCGAGGAGCGGGTGCGCCACACGGGCGGCCTGGAGGACTGCATCTTCATCGACGACAGCCCCGCCAACGTGCAGTCGGCGACCGCCGCCGGGCTCGACGCGATCCTGTTCACCGACACCGGCCACCTGCGCGAGGACCTGCGCGCTCGCGGGCTGCCGCTCGCGCCCGCCTAGAATCGCGACCACCCGCCCGTCGACCCGAGGACACCATGTCGGTCAAGGACATCCGCCTGTTCGGCGACCCGGTGCTACGCACCCCCGCGACGCCCGTCATCGACTTCGACAAGGAGCTGCGCCGGCTGGTGCAGGACCTGACCGACACCATGATGGACGCCCCCGGGGCCGGGCTCGCCGCGCCCCAGATCGGCGTGGGGCTGCGGGTGTTCACGTGGTACGTCGACGGGGAGCTCGGCCACCTGGTCAACCCCACCCTGCGCCTGTCGGAGGAGACCCAGGACGGCGAGGAGGGGTGCCTGTCCTTCCCCGGCATCTATGCCGACACGCGCCGGGCCCTGCGCGTCGTCGCCACCGGCCAGGACCAGTACGGCGAGTCCGTCAGGATCGAGGGCTCCGAGCTGCTGGCCCGCTGCATCCAGCACGAGACCGATCACCTCGACGGGATCCTGTTCATCGACCGGCTCGACCGCGACCAGCGCAAGCTGGCGATGAAGGCCATCCGCGACGCCGAGTGGGCCGGTGCCCCGGCGCCGACCGTGAAGGTCAGCCCGCACCCGACGTTCGGTCGGGGGATGTGAGCGGTGCGCGTCCTCTTCGCCGGCACCCCCGAGGTCGCGCTGCCCAGCCTGGAGGCGCTGCTCGCCTCGCGCCACGAGGTCGTCGGCGTCCTCACCCGACCTGACGCCCCCGCCGGCCGCGGCCGGCACCTCGTGCCGAGCCCCGTGAAGGACCGCGCCGTCGAGGCGGGGCTGGAGGTGCTCACCCCACGCCGCCCCGGCGACCCGGAGTTCCGGCAGCGGCTGGGCGAGCTCGCCCCCGATGCCTGCCCGGTTGTCGCCTACGGCGCGCTGCTGCCCGCCGCCGTCCTCACCGTCCCGTCGCACGGGTGGGTGAACCTGCACTTCTCGCTGCTGCCCGCCTGGCGCGGCGCCGCCCCCGTGCAGCACGCGCTCATGGCCGGCGACGAGGTCACCGGCGCCACCACCTTCGTCATCGAGGAGGGGCTGGACACCGGGCCGGTGCTCGGGGTGATGACCGAGGCGATCCGCCCCACCGACACGGCCGGTGACCTGCTGCAACGGCTCGCCACCGCTGGCGCCGATCTGCTCGTCGCCACCCTCGATGGACTCGAGAACGGTGAGGTGACCGCCGTCCCCCAGCCGGAGGACGGCGTGTCCCTCGCGCCGAAGATCACCGTCGAGGACGCCGAGATCCGATGGAAGACACCGGCGCTCGCCGTCGACCGCCACATCCGCGGCTGCACCCCGGCACCGGGTGCGTGGACGACCTTCCGCGGCGAACGGCTCAAGGTGGGGCCCGTGAGCGTGCACGGCCAGGCCGGCCACGACGGCCTGGAGGAGGACGTGCCCTCCACCGCCCCCGGCGAGCTGGTCGTGCTCCGTCACGCGGTCCACGTCGGCACCGTCTCGGGCCTCGTGCGGCTGGGGACCGTCCAACCCCACGGCAAACGCGCCATGCCGGCGGCGGACTGGGCTCGCGGCGTGCGGATCCAGCCGGGGGAGCGTCTCGGTGCCTGAGCGGCGCGGCTCCTCCGGCCACGAGCCGTCGCGACGCCGGCAGCCGTCGGGTCGGGGCCGGGACAGTGGCCACCGCGAGGCCGGTGGTGGTGCAGGGAAGCAGCACGGTTCACGCCGGCAGCCCGGAAACCGGCACCGTTCGACGCAGCGCCCCGCCGAGCGGTCCCGCCGCGCCGATCCTGCCCGGCTCGCGGCCTACACGGTGATGCGGCGCGTCGCCGAGGGCGCCTTCGCGAACCTCGAGCTGCCGAAGGTGTTGCGCGAGCACCGGATCCACGGCCGCGACGCCGGGTTCGCGACCGAGCTCACCTACGGTGCCACCCGCCTGCGGGGACGGTATGACGTGATCGTCGCCCACGCAGCCGGGCGGCCCCTGTCCCGCATCGACGACGCCGTGCTCGACACGTTGCGGCTCGGCGCGCACCAGCTGCTGGGCATGCGGGTGGAGACGCACGCCGCCGTCAACGAGACGGTGGCCCTCGCCCGCCAGGTGAACGGCAGCGGCGCCGCGGGCTTCGTCAACGCGGTGCTGCGTCGGGTCAGCGAACGTGACCTCAGCGAATGGCTCGACCTCGTGGCCCCGCCGGTGGCCACCGAGCGGGCCGACGACCAGGACCCCGAGGCCCTGCGGGACGCCCGCCTGGCCCGGCTGGCCGTCGTGGAGTCCCACCCGGAGTGGATCGTCCGCGCGCTGCGCGCGGCGCTGCTCGGGCACGGGGGCTCGACCGCCGCGACCCTCGAGGAGGACCTGACGGCCCTGCTCCGCGCCGACAACACCCCCGCGGCGGTCTCCCTCGTCGCCCGGCCCGGTCTGGTCGAGGTGGCCGAGCTCACCGAGGCGGGCGCCACGGCGTCGACGCTCTCCCCGGTCGGTGCCCTCCTCAGCGCGGGCGACCCCGGCGCCCTCGCCGCCGTCCGGGACGGTCGCGCGGCGGTCCAGGACGAGGGCTCGCAGCTGGTGGCACTGGCGCTGGCTGCCGCGCGGGTCCGGCCCACCGCACGGTCGGGGGGCGACAGAAGGACCGGGTCGGACCCTTCTGCCCTGCCGCAGAGCACGGGGCCGGGCATGGCGCACGACGGGGAGCGGTGGCTCGACCTGTGCGCCGGGCCCGGCGGCAAGGCCGGGCTGCTGTCCGCGCTCGCGCACCGACAGGGCGCGCGGCTGCGCGCCAACGAGGTGAGCGGGCACCGGGCCGAGCTGGTCCGCCGGACGCTCGAGGCCGGCATACGGGCCGGTGCGCGGGCGACCGTCACCGTCGGTGACGGTCGGGAGGTCGGCGCCGAGGAGCCGGGCGCCTATGACCGCGTGCTCGTCGACGTCCCCTGCACCGGCCTGGGGGCGTTGCGGCGCCGCCCCGAGGCCCGCTGGCGGCGCACCCCGGCGGACCTGTCCGCACTGGGCAGCCTGCAGCGCGAGCTCCTCACCTCCGCCCTGGAGGCGGCCCGTCCCGGCGGGGTGGTGGGCTACGCGACCTGCAGCCCGCACCTGGCCGAGACCACGCTCGTCGTGGGTGACGTGGTCCGGAAGCGGTCGGACGTGACCGTGGAGGACGCCCGACCACTGTTCCGCGACGCCAGCGGAGCCCAGGTGGCCGGGCTGGGGGAGGGCCCGCACGTCCAGCTCTGGCCGCACGTGCACGGCACCGACGCCATGTTCTTCGCCCTGCTGCGCAGGCTCTAGGGTGACCGCCGTGCAGATCTCACCGAGCATCCTGTCCGCCGACTTCGCCAACCTGGAGCGGGAGCTGGACCGGATCAGCAACGCCGACTGGGCCCACGTCGACGTCATGGACGGGCACTTCGTGCCGAACCTCACGATCGGGCTGCCGGTCGTCGAGGCGCTCGCCCGGGTGACGCCGGTCCCGATGGACTGCCACCTCATGATCGACGACCCGGACCGGTGGGCCCCCAGCTATGCCGAGGCCGGCGCCCAGAGCGTCACCTTCCACGTCGAGGCCGCGGGCGACCCGCGGCAGCTCGCCCGCAACCTGCGCGGCGCGGGGGCGCGAGCCGGGATGGCGCTGAAGCCGGCCACTCCCTTCGCCCCGTATGCCGACCTCCTGCCCGAGCTGGACATGGTCCTGGTGATGACCGTGGAGCCCGGCTTCGGGGGCCAGTCGTTCATGGCCGACCAGATGCCCAAGGTGCGCGAGGTCCGCGAGGCGATCCGCCGCCACGGCGGCGAGATCTGGGTGCAGGTCGACGGTGGCGTCTCGGCCAAGACCATCGAGGAGTGCGCCGAGGCAGGCGCGGACGTCTTCGTGGCCGGGTCGGCGGTCTACGGCGCCGATGACGCTGCGGGTGCGGTCGAGGAGCTGCGCGCGCTCGTGGCCCGGCACACCTGACGCGGCCGCCCAGCGGGAGCGGTGGCATACTGGCGGTACGTGCTCCGGGGTCGGTGCAATTCCGAACCGGCGGTGACAGTCCGCGACCCGACCGCAGCCAGCGGCCGGTTGACCTGGTGGAACTCCAGGACCGACGGTGAAAGTCCGGATGGGAGGCAGCACGTGAGGTTCGCCGAGGCGGCCACCGGATCACCCGTCCGGGGCACGTTTTGGCGGAGTCGACCTCCACGGTCGACCTTCTGATCGCCCCGGAGCTCGCCACCAGGAGTCGAGCACGAGGGGCGCACATGACCCGGTCGTCGGGACAGGCCGCGCAGGACGCAGCGCTCATGCGCCGTGCCGTGCAGCTGGCCGCGAAGGGCCCGCTCGGTGACCCCAACCCGCGCGTGGGTGCGGTCCTGCTGGACCAGGACGGCCACATGGTCGGCGAGGGCCACCACGGCGGCGCCGGCACCCCGCACGCCGAGGCAGCCGCCCTGGACGCCGCCGGGGAGCGGGCCAGGGGCGGCACGATCTACGTCACGCTGGAACCGTGCGCGCACACTGGGCGCACACCGCCGTGCGCCCGAGCCCTCGTCGAGGCGGGCGTGACCCGCGTCGTCTATGGACAAGGCGATCCCAACCCGGTGGCTGAGGGCGGGGCCGCCCTGCTGCGGGAGGCCGGGATCGAGACGAACGGCGGGGTGCTCGAGGAGGAGTGCCGCGCCCTGAACGAGGCGTGGACGACCGCGGTGCGGCGTGGCCGCCCGGTCGTCACCTGGAAGTTCGCCGGCACGCTGGACGGGCGGGTCGCCGCCGCGGACGGTTCGAGCCGGTGGATCACCGGGCCCGCCGCCCGCGCCGACGTGCACGAGCTGCGCGCCGCCTGCGGAGCGGTGGTGGTCGGCACCGGCACCGCACTGGCCGACGATCCGTGGCTCACGACGCGCACCGCCGACGGCCGGCTGCGTGAGCGGCAGCCGCTGCGGGTGGTGGTGGGCCGGCGAGGGCTGCCGCCGGGTGCCCGCGTCCTCGATGACGCCGCCCCGACCCTGCTGCTGCAGGACCACGACCCGGCCGCCGTCCTGGCCGCGCTCGCCGAGCACGAGGTCCGGCACGTCTGGCTCGAGGGCGGTCCCACCCTGGCGGCAGCCTTCCTGGCCGCCGGCCTCGTGGACGAGGTGGTCGGCTACCTCGCCGCAGCCGTCCTCGGCGCCGGCCCCGGCCTGGTGGCCGACCTCGGGATCCGGACGATCGGTCAAGCGCTGCGGCTCTCCCTCACCGACGTCACCCGGCTCGAGGACGACATCCGCATCCGCGCTCGGCTCCACAACGTCGACGCCTCGGACCCCGCCGAGGTCTCTGGCGCCGCCGAGGTCGACGCACCCGGCGTGGCCGCCACGACCCTGACCACCGCCACCACTGCATCCACCACGACAGGAGCCCCTTGATGTTCACCGGCATCGTCGAAGAGCTCGGCGAGGTCGTCGCCGTCCAGCACGGCAGCGCCTCCGCCGTCCTCACCCTGCACGGACCCACCGTGACGAGCGACGCCGTCCACGGCGCGTCCATCGCCGTGAACGGGGTGTGCCTGACGGTCACGAGCCACGAGCCCGGTGCCGGGCGGTTCACCGTCGACGTGATGGCCGAGACCCTGCGCCGCTCGAGCCTGGGCGAGCTCAGGGAGGGGGACCCGGTCAACCTCGAGCGCGCGATGCGCGCCGACGGCCGGTTCGGCGGGCACGTCGTGCAGGGACACGTCGACGGGACCGCGCAGGTCCTGCACCGCACGCCCGGTGACGCGTGGGAGGTGGTGCGCTTCAGCCTGCCGCCCGAGCTCGCCCCCTACGTCGTGGAGAAGGGCTCCATCACCGTCGATGGGGTCTCCCTCACCGTGTCGGCGGTGGCCGACGACAGCTTCGAGGTGTCCCTGATCCCGACGACGCTGGAGCTGACCACGTTGGGCCG
Source organism: Segeticoccus sp. (assembly GCF_035708005.1). Classification (NCBI taxonomy): domain Bacteria; kingdom Bacillati; phylum Actinomycetota; class Actinomycetes; order Micrococcales; family Intrasporangiaceae; genus Segeticoccus; species Segeticoccus sp. The sequence continues at coordinate 17,702 of NZ_DASSTI010000097.1, forward strand.
CAAGGGAGTCGGTGACCGGGCCAACCTCGAGGTGGACGTTCTCGCCAAGTACGTCGAACGGCTGCTGTCGCCCGCCGCCCGGCAAGCGGCTGGGCGAGCAGCAGCGCAGGAGGTCCGCCCGTGAGCATCCTCGAACAGCTCTTCGGCGCCCAGCTCGTGGTGCTCGGACACCCCATCCTGTGGCGCGAGATCCTCGGCAACGTCTTCGGGTTCGCCTCCGCCATCGGCGGGATGCGACGGCGGCTGTGGGCCTGGCCGGTCGGCATCGTCGGCAACGCCCTGCTGTTCACGGTCTTCTTCGGGGTGGCCTTCTCCAACCCTCAGCACGAGACGCTCTTCGGCCAGGCAGCCCGGCAGGTCTTCTTCATCATCACCAGCGTCTACGGGTGGTGGCGCTGGTACTCCGTGCGCCGCGCCAGCAGGGCCGGCGACCGCGATGCCCCTGCGATCATGCCCCGGTGGGCCACGGCAGCGGAGCGACTCGGCTACCTGGCCTTCTGGGTGCTGGCGGTGCTGCTGTGCCAGTGGGTCTTCGCGGTGGTGGGGGCCGGCTGGCCGGCGCCGCGCTGGTACTACTGGTGCGACGCCTGGATCTTCGTCGGCTCCATCGTGGCGACCTATGCGATGGCGCGGGGATGGAACGACTTCTGGCTGGCCTGGATCGGCGTGGACCTCGTCGGGGTGCCGCTGCTCATCAGCTCCGGCTTCTACCCCTCCGCAGCGCTCTATGTCGTGTATGCCGGGCTCGTCCTCTACGGGTTCACCGTCTGGTTGCGGGTGTCGCGCCGGGCACCTCGCGAGGACCGCGAAGCGAGTGCGGTGACGGCATGAACGCCAGGGCGACGGAACCGACGACAGGGACGACGGGTTCGAGGACGAAGGGTCACATGAGCACCACCACGACCGAGACGACGCCGGACACCGCCCCGCGCGGGCGTACCACACCGGCCAGCAGCCAGGCCGGCCGTGCCGCCGGGACGAGCAGTCAGGGCGTCGACGAGGAGCACGCCGTCGCCGCCGCCCTGACCGCGCTCCGCGCCGGGCGGCCGGTGCTCGTCACCGACGCGGAGGACCGGGAGAACGAGGGCGACGTCATCCTGGCTGCGCAGACCCTCAGGGTGGAGTGGCTCGCCTGGACGGTCCGGCACACCTCGGGGGTGCTGTGTGCCCCGATGACCGCAGCCGTCGCCGACCGGCTGGAGCTGCCGCCGATGGTGACGCACAACCAGGACCCGCGCGGCACGGCATACACGATCTCGGTGGACGCCCGTGAGGGCGTCACGACCGGCATCAGCGCCGCGGACCGGACCCACACGCTGCAGCTGCTCGCCGACCCGGCCACCACCGCGGGGGACCTGGTCCGTCCCGGTCACGTGTTCCCGCTGCGGGCACGCCCCGGTGGCGTGCTCGAGCGGCCCGGACACACGGAGGCCGCCGCCGACCTGTGCCGCCTCGCGGGGCTTGCGCCGGTCGGTGTCATCGCCGAGCTGGTCCACGACGCGGGGGAGGTCATGCGCGGGCCGGCGGTACGCGCGCTCGCGGCCGCCCACGAGCTGCCGGTGCTGACCATCGCCGACCTGGTGCAGTGGCGTCGCCGGCACGAGCGGGTGGTGCGCAGCGCGACCACCGTATTGCCCACGCGTTACGGCGAGTTCACCCTCCACGGCTACCGGGACCTGCTGACCGGGGCGGAGCACGCCGCCCTCGTCGCGGTCGGGCGCAGCCCGGACCACCGGGCGCCCGCGGTCCGCGTGCACTCCGAGTGCCTCACCGGTGACGTGTTCGGGTCCCGGCGCTGCGACTGCGGGGAGCAGCTGGATCGTTCCCTGGCCCGTGTGGCCGAGCACGGCGGGATCGTGGTCTACCTGCGGGGGCACGAGGGCCGCGGCGTGGGCCTCACCGACAAGCTGCGGGCCTACGCCCTGCAGGACTCCGGGCTCGACACGGTCGACGCGCAGACCGAGCTGGGCCTGCCGGTCGACGCCCGTGAGTACGGCGCGGCCGCCGGGATCCTGCACGACCTCGGCGTCAGCGAGCTGCGGCTGCTGACCAACAACCCGCGCAAGGTGGACGCCCTGCGCGACGCCGGCATCGCCGTCGACACCGTCGAACCGCTCCCGGTCCCCGTGCACTCCGACAACGCCCGCTACCTCGCGACCAAGCGGGACCGGCTGGGCCACCGCCTGCTGCTGGACGCCACGATCGCCGGCGGTGACCGGAGGGCGGCGCTGTGAGCGGCCGCGGAGCACCCCGGCTCAGCGCCGAGGGCACCGGTCTGCGCGTCGCCGTGGTCGCGGCCTCGTGGCACGAGCAGGTCATGGACGGCCTGGTGGCCGGTGCGCAGCGCGGCCTGGCCGACGCCGGGGTGGCGGACGTCGAGGTCGTCCGTGTTCCGGGCACCTTCGAGCTCACGGTCGCCTGCGCGCGCCTCGCGCCCCGCTTCGACGCTCTGGTCGCGCTCGGCGTGGTCATCCGGGGCGGCACGCCGCACTTCGACTACGTCTGCCAGTCGGCGACGGTGGGGCTGACCGATGTCAGCGCCCGCAGCGGAGTGCCCGTCGGCTTCGGCGTGCTCACCTGCGACGACGAGGCGCAGGCCCTGGACCGGGCCGGACTGCCCGGCTCGCGCGAGGACAAGGGGCACGAGGCGGCCACCGCCGCCGTCGCGATGGCGGTCACGCTTGACCGGGTCGCCCCGCGCGAAGGTGCGGTCGCCCGCTCCTGACAGGGGTGCGCTCGCGCGCACTGGGCAGGCGGCCGGCCCCGGATCAGGCGAACAGCACCGACGCGAGGCCGCGGCGCACGCCCACCTGCTCGGCCACGCGCCGGACGGCGAGGAGCGTGCCGGCGGTATACGGCTCGGGTCCGAGCGCCGGGTCGTGCCGCAGGACCAGCCGTTCCCCGGCACCACCGAAGACGACCTCGGTGGTGACGACGAACCCCGGCAGCCGCACCGAGTGCACCCGGGTCCCGCCGACCTCGGCGCCGCGCGCCTCCACCGGACCGTCCAGGTCCGAGACCGCGACCCCCTGCAGCGGCGCGTGGACCCCACCGAGGGACTCGGCCAGCTCGCGAGCGGTGCCGCTGGGCACGTCCGGCTTGCCGGCGGAGCCGTAGTCGATGACCTCCCAGGCCGGGAGGTGCTCCGCCGCGAGCAGCGCCGCCCGCTGCAGCACGGCGGCCATCACCGAGAAGTTGCCCGCCGCCACCACCCCGACGCCCCGGTCGCGGGCGAGCCGGTCCAGCTCGGCGTAGTCGTCCGCGGTGAGCCCGCTGGAACCGATCACCGCGTGCACGCCCGACTCCACCGCCGTCCAGACGTTGTCGCGCACCGCGGTGCTGCTCGTGTAGTCGACCAGCACGTCGACCGCGGTCGCCGCCAGTGCCTCGCGCACCGTGCCGAAGATCCGTCCGTCCGTTCCCGCGCCGACCCGCTCCCGCAGCGTCTGGCCGGCCGCGGACCGCGCAACGCCCGCCGCCAGGGTCACGTCCTCGGCCTCCTCGATGGCCGCCACGATCGGTGGTGCGGTCCAGCCGGTCACGCCCGCGAAGCACACGTTGATCATCGAGGCACCCTACTGCGGGCCGTGCCCCGCGCAGACGGTCCACGAGCGTGCTCGGCGGCCCCGGGCGCCCGCGGGTGGACCTCGCCCCCGCCCGCACCCTGAACGCGCGGGACAGGCGAGTGCCGCCGCCCCGTAACCTTGTCGGCCGTGAAGACCTTCGAGCAGCTGTATGCCGAGCTCGGCCAGCGGGCGGCCGAGCGCCCCCACGGCTCGGGCACCGTCGCGGCCCTGGACGCCGGCGTGCATGCCATCGGCAAGAAGGTGGTCGAGGAAGCGGCCGAGGTGTGGATGGCTGCCGAGCACGAGGGGCGCGAGCGCACCGCGGAGGAGATCAGCCAGCTGCTGTACCACCTGCAGGTGCTCATGCTCGCGTGCGACCTGACGCTCGACGACGTCTACGCCCACCTCTGAACCTGCCGCCGAAGGACCTGTGATGCTGCGTATTGCCGTGCCCAACAAGGGTTCCCTGTCCGAACCGGCCGCCGAGATGCTGCGGGAGGCGGGCTACCGGAGCCGTCGGGACGCGCGCGAGCTCGTGCTCACCGACACCGACAACGACGCCGAGTTCTTCTTCCTGCGCCCCCGCGACATCGCCGTCTACGTCGGCAAGGGACGCCTCGACGTCGGGATCACCGGCCGCGACCTGATGCTCGACTCCGGCAGCCCGGCCGATGAGGTGCTGGCCCTGGGGTTCGGTGCCTCGACGTTCCGCTTCGCCGCCCGCGACGGTGCGGCGACGTCGGTCGCCGACCTCGGCGGGAGGCGGATCGCCACGAGCTTCCCGGGCCTGGTCCGGTCGCACCTGGACGAGCACGGGGTCGCCGCCGATGTCGTGCGACTCGACGGCGCGGTGGAGACGGCGGTCACGCTGGGCGTGGCCGATGTCATCGCCGATGTGGTCGAGACGGGCACCACGCTGCGCAGCGCCGGCCTCAGGGTCTTCGGCGACCCCATCCTGCGCAGCGAGGCGGTGCTCATCCGGCGCACGGACGCACCCGCGTCGTCGGCCATCGACGTGCTCGTCCGGCGGTTGCAGGGGGTGCTCACGGCGCGGCGTTACGTGATGATGGACTACGACATCCGCGTCGAGCTGGTGGAACAGGCCTGTGCATTGACTCCCGGACTCCAGTCGCCCACCGTGTCCCCGCTGCACCACGAGGGGTACGTGGCCGTGCGCTCGATGGTGCCCCGGCACCAGACCAACCAGCTGATGGACGCGCTCTACGACCTCGGCGCGCGGGCCATCCTCGTCACCGACATCGTCGCCTGCAGGTTGTGATGCCCGCCCCGTCCGACGGTCACCCTCCGGGTGCGCAGCCCGACCCGCGCCGGCACCGACGCGAGCCGTATGCCGTGTTCCGGCCCCGCCGCGGGCGGGTCGTGGCCACGGTCATGGCGGCAGTCAGCATCGTGGTGTTCACCGTCGCGGCCATCGTCGTGCCCAGCGCCGGCGACGTCTCCGCCGGCGGCTGGACGCCGGCGGAGCGGGGCGTGCTGGCCCTGGTCGGGCTGATCCTCGCCTTCGGGCTCATGCGGTTCGCGCGGTTGCGGGCCGTCCCCTCGTCGCAGGGGCTCGTGGTGCACAACGTGATGACGACCCGTCGCCTGGAGTGGGCGCAGATCCTGAGCGTCCAGTTCTCCGGCGGTGCGCCGTGGGTGATGCTCGAGCTCGACGACACCGATGTGGTGGCCGTGATGGCGATCCAGCGCTCCGACGGACCCTATGCCGACCGCGAGGCCTCGCGGCTCTCCGCGCTCGTGCAGCACCACTCCACCGCACCGGAAGGGCCGTACTGAGCCGGCACTGCCCGGACCGCGGACGGCCACGCCGGCACGCCGGTCAGGCGCCATGCTCCCCGGCGTCGTCGGCGTCGGCGGCGTCGTCGTCCTGCTGGCGCAGCGCCTCCGCGAGGTCCGCGGACGCGGGCACGAGCTCTCGCGCCTCGGCGTAGTCCAACCCGGTGAGTGCCAGCAGCTCCAGCACGATCGCCTGCACCTGCCCCCGCAGCACCTCCGCGGACAACGTGGTGCTGGGGAAGACGTGGGCACTGCGCCGGCCGATCTCGGCCAGGGACTCGCGCGCACCCTCGGGCAGCCGCCGTTGCTGGAGCTCGTCGGCGATCTCGGTCAGCACGTCGCCCAGGGCGTCGAGCAGGTCGGTGTAGGGGCCGGGCACCGGCTCCGCGCGCCACGTGGCGGTCACCGCGCGTCCGATGAGCACCCGGATGTTGCGGATCGTCCTCCCCAAGGGCGTGAGCAGCGCCGCGATGGTCTGCACCGCCGGGAGGTCGCGCCGCCGGAAGGGGGAGAGCCGGACGACGGCAATGCCCTCGTCGGCCAGCTCGCGCAGCTGCGCCAGCAGCTCGTCGGTCCGCCGGGCGCGAGTCAGCGCCTCCTGCACCTCCGGCTCGTCGCCGTGGCGCAGACCGTCGGCCGCCTGGTGCAGTGCGGTCGCGAGCTCGCGGGCCACCCGCGCGGCCTGCTCCCGGGGCCGGCGCAGGGGCGCGGCGGGAGCGACGGTGGCGGCGAGCAGGGCCACCAGCCCACCGACGACCGCGTCCAGCCAGCGGCTCAAGGCGAATCCCGGCGATGCGACGAGGGTGACGACGAGCACGGACTGCACGCCGGCCTGGATGGTGATGAGCGTCCCGGCGCCCAGCAGCGCCCCGACCACCATCGCCGCCATGGTCACCACGACGATCTGCCACACGCCGGTGCCGACGACGTGCACGACCAGGTCCCCGACCAGCACCCCCACGGCCACCCCCACCATCAGCTCGACGACCCG
>NZ_DASSTI010000098.1:0-7321 GCF_035708005.1 Segeticoccus sp.
GTCGGCCCGGGTCAGCGGGGTCGACAGGACGGCGTTGACGTGCCGCAGCAGGTAGTCGATGTCCCGCTGGCTGGCCGCCGGGTGGGCCTTGCCCAGGGTCCAGTCGGTGTCGGTGGTCCCGATGATCCAGTGCCGGCCCCACGGGATGACGAACAGCACCGAGGTCTCGGTGCGCAGGATGATCCCGGAGTCGGAGCGGATCCGGTCGCGCGGCACGACCAGGTGGATGCCCTTGGAGGCCCGCACGTGGAACTGCCCGCGCTCACCGGCGAAGGCCTGCGTCTCGTCGGTCCACACACCGGTCGCGTTGACCACCTGCCGGGCCCGGACCTCCAGCCGGCGCCCGGACTCCAGGTCGGACACCTCGGCGCCGGTGACCCGCTCCCCCTCCCGCAGGAGCCCGACCACGCGGGCGCGGGAGGCCACGTGCGCGCCGTACGCCGCAGCGGTGCGCGCCAGGAACATCGTGTGCCGGGCGTCGTCGACCTGGGCGTCCCAGTACTGCACCGCCCCCACCAGGGCGTCCTTGCGCAGCGACGGCACCACGCGCAGGGCGCCGCGGCGGGACAGGTGCCGGTGGTGCGGCATTCCCCCGCGAGCGGGAGCTGCCCCCACAGAGCGGCGACCCCAGGCCAGACCGAGGGTGTCGTAGAGCGCGAGGCCGGAGCCGACATACGGCCGTTCCCAACCGCGGTGGGTGAGCGGGTAGAGGAACGGCACCGGACGCACCAGGTGCGGGGCGAGGCGGGTCAGCAGCAGCGAGCGCTCGGCGAGGGCCTCCGCGACGAGGGCGAAGTCGAGCATCTCCAGGTAACGCAAGCCGCCGTGGATCAGCTTGCTGGAGCGGCTGGAGGTGCCGGAGGCGAAGTCGCGCTGCTCGACCAGGCCGACCCGCAGGCCCCGGGTCGCCGCGTCGAGGGCCGCGCCGGCCCCGACCACCCCGCCGCCGATGACCAGGACGTCGACCTCCTCCACGGCGAGCGCGGCCAAGGCCTGTTGTCGCGCCTCCGGGGACAGCGGCACCGCCCTCACGACCGCTCCTCCCGATCGTCGTCGAGGTCGACCCAGTCCAGGGTCCGCTCCACCGCCTTGCGCCAGCGGGCGTGGCCGCGCTCGCGTTGGGCCCGGCTCCACTGCGGCTCCCAGCGCCGGTCCTCGCGCCAGTTGGCCCGCAGCTCGTCGGTGTCCTTCCAGAAGCCGACCCCCAGGCCCGCGGCGTAGGCCGCCCCCAGCGCGGTCGTCTCGCTCACCACCGGACGGCTCACCGGGGCGCCCAGCACGTCGGCCTGGATCTGCATGCACAGCTCGTTCGCGGTGACCCCGCCGTCGACCTTGAGGCAGTCGATCTCGACCCCGGAGTCGGCGGTCATCGCGTCGGCCACGTCCTTGCTCTGGTAGCAGATCGCCTCCAGCGTGGCCCGGGCCAGGTGCGCGTTGGTGTTGTAGCGGGACAGCCCGACGATGGCGCCGCGGGCGTCGGAGCGCCAGTACGGCGCGAACAGCCCGGAGAACGCCGGCACGAAGTAGACCCCGCCGTTGTCCTCGACCTGGCGCGCCAGCGCCTCGGACTGCGCCGCGCCGGAGATGATGCCGAGCTGGTCGCGCAGCCACTGCACCGCCGACCCGGTCACGGCGATCGAGCCCTCGAGCGCGAAAACCGGTGCCGCCCCGGAGAACTGGTAGGCGACCGTCGTGAGCAGCCCGCTCTTGCTGCGGACCGGCTCGGTGCCGGTGTTCAGCAGCAGGAAGTTGCCGGTGCCGTAGGTGTTCTTCGCCTCCCCGGGCGCGAAGCACACCTGCCCGACCATGGCGGCGTGCTGGTCACCGAGGTCCCCGGTGAGGGGCACCTCCCCGGAGAAGGGGCCGTGCGCGCGTGTGACGCCATACGGCTCGTCGGTGGGCACCGAGCTGGGACGGATGGTCGGCAGCATCGCGCGCGGTACGCCGAAGAAGCCCAGCAGCTCCTCGTCCCAGTCCAGGGTGCGCAGGTCCATCAACATCGTGCGGCTGGCGTTGGTCACGTCGGTGACGTGCACCCCGCCCTCGGTCCCGCCGGTCAGGTGCCACAGCAGCCACGTGTCCGTCGTGCCGAACAGGGCGTCGCCGCGCTCGGCGGCCTCGCGGACGCCCTCGACCTGCTCGAGGATCCACTGCAGCTTGCCCCCCGCGAAGTAGGTGGCCGGGGGCAGCCCCGCCTTCTCCCGTATGACGTCGCCGCGCCCGTCCTGCTCCAGTCGCCGCGCGATGCGGTCGGTGCGCGTGTCCTGCCACACGATCGCGTTGTGGAAGGGCCGGCCGGTCCGGCGGTCCCACACCACGGTGGTCTCGCGCTGGTTGGTGATCCCGACCGCGGCCAGGTCGCTCGCGGACAGGCGCGCCGTCGCGAGCGTCGTGCGGATCACGGCACCGGTGCGCTCGGCGATCTCGATCGGGTTGTGCTCCACCCACCCGGCCCGCGGCAGCACCTGCTCGTGCTCGAGCTGGTGCCGGGCGACCTCCGCGCCGTCGTGGTCGAAGATCATGAAGCGGGTGCTCGTCGTGCCCTGGTCGACGGCCCCCACGAAGTCAGCCATGGGCACACCCTGCCATGCCCCGGGGACGCGGGGAGCCCGTGCTGGCGCGGCCCCGCGGAGCGGACGAGGGGTTCACGGGCCTGTGAATTGCTGCTAGCGTCTCGCGCGTTTGCTCGGGGCTGTACACAACGGAATTCGGTCAGAAAGCGCAAGAACGTGAAGATTCGCAGTGCCCTCGCCGTGGCTGCAGGAACGGTTTCCGCAGGATTCGGCCTCGTCAGCACCGGTGCGCCCGCCGCCCAGGCAACCCCCGCGACCCCGGCCGCAGCGCCGGCAGCGCCCGCCGCGGTGCTGCCCAAGGCGGCCGTGCCGAACGCCGTGCCGGCGGTGCCCGTCCCCGCGACCCCGATCGTCACCCTCCCGACATGGACCCACAACGTCAGCTACGGCGCCCGCGGTGCGCTCGTCAAGCGGATCCAGCGGATCGTCGGCGTCGCGACCGACGGCATCTTCGGGCCACGCACCCGCTCGGCGGTCGTGTCCTGGCAGGGCCGCCACGGCCTCGTCCGCGACGGCATCGTCGGCCCGCGCACCGCGGCCAAGATGGGGATCCGCAGCGGTGCGTCGGCCACCCGCCCGTCGACCGGCTCGGCCGGGTCGGCGCTGTGGACGCACAACGTGGGCTACGGCGCGCGCGGCGCCATCGTGCAGGCGGTCCAGCGGGTCGTCGGTGTCGCCGCCGACGGCATCTTCGGGCCACGCACCCGCTCAGCAGTCGTGTCCTGGCAGGGCCGCCACGGCCTCGTCCGCGACGGCATCGTGGGCCCGCGCACCGCGGCCAGGATGGGGATCCGCAGCGGCGCGTCGGCCACCAGCCCGTCGACCGGCTCGGCCGGGTCGGCGCTGTGGACGCACAACGTCGGCTACGGCGCGCGCGGCGCCATCGTGCAGGCGGTCCAGCGGATCGTCGGCGTCACGGCCGACGGCATCTTCGGGCCACGCACCCGCTCGGCCGTCGTGTCCTGGCAGGGTCGCCACGGCCTCGTCCGCGACGGCATCGTGGGCCCCCGCACCGCGGCCGCCATGGGCCTGCGCGGCGGCAGCTCGGCCGGCAGCAACGCGAGCAACGTGTCGTGGCGGACCGGCGACCAGTCCTCCCGCAGCACCACCCGCACCGGCATCCGGCAGCGGATCCTGCAGATCGCTCAGCAGAACCTCGGCATCCGCTACACGTGGGGCGGTGACACCCCGGGCGAGGGCTTCGACTGCTCTGGCTACGTGAAGTACGTGCTCAGCAAGGCCGGCATCAACATCTCGGCCCGCACCGCCGCCGGCCAGCAGGGCACCTTCAGCGGCACGTCGAACCCCCAGCCGGGTGACCTGGTGTTCTTCGGCAGCCCGGCCTACCACGTCGGCATCTACGCCGGTGGCGGCCAGATGTACACGGCTCACAAGCCGGGCTACCCCAGCACGAAGTCGGCCTTCTGGGGCACGCCGTCCGGCTACGGGGACGTCCTCAGCAACGGCTGACCCGCCCCCACCCCCGACTGACGACCCCGTGTGTGGCGTGTCGAGCCCGGTTTACCGGGCGAAACGCCACACACGGGGTCGTCAGTCGCATCCCGGGGCCGGGCCCGCTCACTCAGCCTGCCGTGAGGTCGCGGCGGCGGAAGGCCACGAAACCGACCAGCACCAACGCCGCCGCGACCAGCACCAGCACCACGAGCGGCCCCGCCGAGAAGGCCGACCCGGGCAGCGCCGACACCTGCCTGAACGGCGACAGCTCCCGAACGCCCGTCGGCAGCCCGAGCAGCTCCCCGAACTCCCCGGCCAGCAGGCAGCCGGCGAGCACCGCCCAGGCCGTGGCCACCGCGCGCGGCCGCAGGCCGAACAGCGCCACCGCCACCGCGGTCAGCACCCACACGGCGGGCACCCTGGCCAGCGCGGCGCCGAGCACCGAGCCGAGCTGCCCGCTGACGTCGCCGGTCGCCGACCCCGCGGCCACCCCCGCGCCGAGGCCGGCGGCGACCATCAGCAACCCGCCCCCGAGCAGCGCCACCAGGACGTGGCTGGCCATCCACCGCCAGCGCGAGGTCGCCGTCGCCAGCACCACCTCGGCCCGCTGCGACGTCTCCTCCGACCGGAGCCGCAGCGAGGCCGAGATCGCGTAGGCGCTCGCCACCACCGCCAGGATCCCCAGCTCGGTCGCCAGGAAGGCGTCGGTCAGGTTCGCCGTACCCCCCAGCCGCTGCACCATCCGGCGCGCGGCGGGACTGTCGAGCATCCCGTCGAGGTTCGTCACGATGCTGCCCACGACCGCCCCCAGCACGAGGTAGCCGACCAGCCACCACGCGAGCGTGGTCCGCTGCAGCCGCCAGGCCAGCCCCAGCGGGCTCCCCAGGCTGTATGCCGCGCGCTCGCGTCCCAGCCGCGGCCGCACCAAGCCGGCCCCGACGTCCCGTCGGGACTCGAGGGCCCATGCGACCACGATGAGCAGCCCGCTCAGGGCCACGGGCAGCAGCACCAGCGCCCACCGGTTCCCGGCGTAGGGCCGGATCTGCTGGGCCCACCCCAGCGGCGACACCCACGACAGCACACCTGGTTCGCCGGTCACCGGCTGCACCGCGGTGTCACCGAGCGCCCGGAGGAAGTACGCGGCGACGAGCACGACGACCGCCGCCCCGTTCGCGGCACGGGCGCCCTCGACCAGCTGGGCGGTGACTGCGGCGACGCAGGCGAACGTCATACCGGTCAGCGCCCACACTGCCCCGAGCGCAACGGAACCCGCGAGACCGAGGCCCGCCGACACCAGCCCGAGCGCTGTCAGCAGGCCGAGCACGAGCGAGGCGCCCGTGACCAGCAGCAGGGCCGCGGCCAGGCTCGCGTGCCGCCCGAGCACCCCGGCACGCAGCAGCTCGAGCCGACCGGCCTCCTCCTCCGCGCGGGTGTGCCGCACGACCAGCAGGATCATGAGGATCGCCACCGCGAGCGCCCCGAAGACGGTGAGCTTGAGCATCGACACCGCGCCGAGGCTGGTGGGGTCGTAGACCGGACCGTACATGGCCACCAGCGACGGCGTCGCGTTCGAGGTCTCCGCAATCGCCCGGCGCGACGCGACGGTCGGGTAGAGCCCGGCGGTCGCCGACGCCGAGGACATCGCCACGAGCGCCAGCACCACGATCCACACCGGCAGCAGGACCCGGTCGCGCCGCAGCGCCAGCCGCAGCAGCGCGGTCGTGCCGGTCAGGGACGTGCGGGTCGACGTGCGGGTCACCGCGGGCTCCCGGCGGTGACCGCGCCGGTGTCCTCGCCAACGGGGGGCACGGTGGTGTCGTCGCGGTAGTGCCGCAGGAACAGCTCCTCCAGCGTCGGCGGGGTGCTCGTCAGGGAGGCGACGCCCACGGCGGCCAGCCGCCCCAGCAGGTCGCCGAGCCGGGCGGAGTCCACCTGGCAGCTCACCCGGGTGCCCTCCACCGTCAGGTCGTGTATGCCGGGCACGCGCGCCAACCCGGCCGGCACCGGGCCGGTCAGCTCGGCGCGCACCGAGGTGCGGGTGAGGTGGCGCAGGGTGGCGAGGCTGCCGGTCTCGACGACGTGGCCGGCCCGGATGATGCTCACCCGGTCACAGAGCTGCTCGACCTCGGAGAGGATGTGGCTCGACAGCAGCACGGTGCGGCCGCGCTCGCGCTCGGCCCGGATGCAGCCGGCGAAGACCTGCTCCATCAGCGGGTCCAGCCCCGAGGTCGGCTCGTCCAGGACGAGCAGCTCGACGTCGGAGGCGAGCGCGGCGACGAGCGCGACCTTCTGCCGGTTGCCCTTGGAGTAGGTGCGGGTCTTCTTGCGCGGGTCGAGCTCGAAGCGTTCGAGCAGCTCCGCCCGCCGGGACTCGTCGACTCCGCCCCGGAGCCGGCCCAGCAGGTCGATCACCTCCCCGCCGGTGAGGGTCGGCCAGAGGCTCACGTCGCCCGGGACGTAGGCCAGCCGCCGGTGCAGCCGGGCGGCGTCGTGCCACGGGTCACCGCCGAGCAGCCGTGCCTCCCCGGCATCGGCGCGCAGCAACCCGAGCAGCACCCGGATCGCGGTCGACTTGCCGGCACCGTTGGGGCCGAGGAAGCCGTGCACCTCGCCGGTCCGCACCGTCAGGTCGAGGTCGTCGAGGGCGAGGGTGCGCCCGAAGCGCTTGGTCAGGTGCCGGACCTCGATCGCGGTCTCGCTGGTCGTCATGGCGACATCATGACACTGTCTTCAGAAGTTTGTGAAGGTTCCTAAGTGTAGATAGATTGACCAGACCGGACGAGGACGGAGGACGAGCGCGTGAGCCAGGCACACGGCATACCACCGGGCGCGGGTGACCCCCGTGCAGGGCGCGGGACCCCGGCCGAGGAGGGACGGGTGGCGGCGCGGGCCGACTTCGTGGAGCGGATGGCCGACGAGCTCACCCGGGCCGGCATGCAGCGGATGGCGAGCCGGGTCATGGCGGCGGTGATGTCGAGCGACAGCGGGCAGATGACGGCGGCCGAGCTCGGTGAGCTGCTGCGGGCGAGCCCGGCGGCGATCTCGGGGGCGGTGCGCTACCTCGAGCAGGTCGACATGGTGCGGCGCTCGCGCGAACCGGGGTCGCGGCGGGACCACTTCACGATGACCAGCGACGTCTGGTACGAGGCGCTCGCGCACAAGGACGGGGTGCTGGAGACGTGGCGCAAGACCATGGACGAGGGGGCGCAGACCCTCGGCCCGGACACGCCGGCCGGGCGGCGGCTGGTCGAGATGCGGGAGTTCTTCGGGTTCATGGAGCGCGAGGTGGCCGA
>NZ_DASSTI010000099.1:0-14017 GCF_035708005.1 Segeticoccus sp.
TCTCCGACCGCACCTTCCTCGTCCACCTCGGCGGCAAGCTCCAGGTCGAGTCGAAGGTGCCGATCCGCAACCGAGACGACCTCTCGCTCATCTACACACCCGGGGTGGCCCGCGTCTGCATGGCCATCGCCGAGAACCCGAGTGACGCCCGGCGGCTGACGATCAAGCGCAACACCGTCGCCGTGGTCACCGACGGCTCGGCCGTCCTCGGCCTGGGCAACATCGGCCCCCTGGGTGCCCTGCCGGTCATGGAGGGCAAGGCGGCGCTGTTCAAGCGGTTCGCCGACATCGACGCGTTCCCGATCTGCCTCGACACCCAGGACACCGAGGAGATCATCCGCACGGTCAAGGCGATCAGCCCGGTCTTCGCCGGCATCAACCTCGAGGACATCTCCGCCCCCCGGTGCTTCGAGATCGAGGCCCGGCTGCGCGAGGAGCTGGACATCCCGGTCTTCCACGACGACCAGCACGGCACCGCGATCGTGGCCCTCGCCGCCCTGCGCAACGCGCTCCGCGTCGTGGGCAAGAACCTCGAGGACGTGCGCATCGTCATGAGTGGTGCGGGCGCCGCGGGGACGGCGATCCTCAAGCTGCTCCTGAAGGCGGGGGCCCAGCACGTCGTCGTGGCGGACAAGGACGGCGTGATCCACGCCCAGCGCGAGGACATCGCCGGCAACGGGCACCAGAGCCTGCGCTGGGTGGCCGAGCACACCAACCGCGAGGGGCGCACCGGCACCCTCAAGGGGGTGCTGGCCGGGGCCGACGTCTTCATCGGCGTCTCCGCCCCGAACCTGCTCACCGGTGACGACATCGCCACGATGGCCGACGACTCCATCGTCTTCGCCATGGCCAACCCCGAGCCCGAGGTCGACCCGGCGGCCGCCGCCCAGCACGCCACCGTCGTGGCCACCGGGCGCAGCGACTTCGCCAACCAGATCAACAACGTCCTCGTCTTCCCCGGCGTGTTCCGCGGCCTGCTGGACGCCGCCTCGACCCGGGTGAACGAGGAGGTCATGCTCGCCGCCGCCGAGGCCCTGGCCAACGTCGTGGCGCCCGAGGAGCTCAACGCGGCCTACATCGTGCCGAGTGTCTTCCACCCGGACGTCGCGTCGGTGGTCGCCAAGGCGGTCGAGGCCGCCGCGAAGGCCGCCGGAGACACCGAGCAGCTGTCCCGGCCGCTGGACGGCGAGGAGGCCGCCAGCGCCGCGGCGGGATCCGCCGGGCTGTCCGCCGTGCGCAGCGGCGGTGCCTCGTCCTCGGTGGGGACGATCACCGCCGACGGGCGTTGATGGCCCGGCCGGGCGGGAGCAGGAGCGGGACCCAGGTCGAGGCACGCAGCAACCGGCTGTGGCCGGGGCTGCTGGGCGTGCTGGTCGCGATCCAGCTGCTGGTGCTCTACATCCCGACGGCGCCCGGTGGCGTCGAGGTCAGCGGGCTCGACAAGGTGGTGCACGCCGGGGTCTTCGGGCTGCCGGCGCTGCTGGCCGCCGCCCGCCGCTGGTGGTGGGTGGTCGTCGCCCTCGTCGTGCACGCGCCGGTCAGCGAGGTGCTGCAGGCCACGCTGCTGCCGCACCGTGACGGCAGCGTCTGGGATGCCGTCGCCGACCTCGTCGGCGTCGCGCTCGGGCTGCTCGTCTCGTCGGTCTGGCGACGCCTCGCGCGCTGATATCCTTGGGTGTGGCCCGTTGTTCCACCGGGCCTGCCGGCTGAGCACTCTCGGCCGGCCACCGGGTGCCACCGGCACCTGAGGTCCGCTCTCACCACTGCTCCGGAAACGGCGGCTCGAGGCGTGCCTACGACCTGACCGCCCCTGTCGGCCCTCCGTGCCGACGTCCCGAGCCCTCGAAGAGAGCCTGCTGCATGAGTTCCTCGACCCGTCCTGCCCTGCGCCGTACCGGGAGCAAAGCCCGGTGGAGCACCGCCAAGAAGGCCAAGGCGAAGGCGCGCACCCGCGCCGCGTCCGGCCGCCGGACGGCCACGCCCCGCCGGTCCATCCGCGAGGAGGACCGGTCCCGTGCCGGTCGTCCCGAGCAGGATCGCACCGGTCGTCCCGAGCGCACGGAGCGCGTCGAGCGCCCGGCCCGCACGGAACGCGCCCCGCGCCGCGAGCGTCCGGCTCGGGCGGAGCGTCCGGCTCGGGCAGAGCGTCCGGCTCGCGCGGAGCGTCCGGCCCGTGCCGAGCGTGCCCCGCGCCGCGAGCGCCCGGCCCGGCCGGCGCCGGAGCGCCGGCCGGAGCCGTCGCCGGTGGTGTCCACGCCGGTGGCCGCCGACAACGGCTTCGCCGCCCTCGGACTCCCCGCGGCCCTGGTGCAGCGCCTGGCCCGTGACGGCATCACCGACCCCTTCCCGATCCAGGCGGCGACGATCCCCGACGCGCTCGCCGGTCGTGACGTGCTCGGCCGCGGGCAGACCGGGTCGGGCAAGACCCTCTCGTTCGGGCTGCCGACCCTCGCCCGCCTCGCCGACGGCGGCCGGGCCGGCTCGAAGCGGCCCCGCGCCCTCGTCCTGACCCCGACCCGTGAGCTCGCCATGCAGGTGAGCGACGCGCTCCAGCCGCTGGTCCACGTCCTCGGCCTGAGCCACAAGCTGGTCGCCGGTGGGATGCCGTACACCCCGCAGCTGCAGGCGCTCGACAAGGGGGTCGACGTGCTCATCGTGACCCCCGGTCGGCTCATCGACCTGCTGGAGCGCGGCGCCGTCCTGCTGGACCGGGTCGAGGTGGCCGTGCTCGACGAGGCCGACCACATGGCCGACATGGGGTTCCTGCCCGACGTCACCACGATCCTGGACCAGGTGCCCGCCGGAGGGCAGCGGCTGCTCTTCTCCGCCACGCTCGACCGCGGCGTCGACGCGGTGGTGGAGCGCTACCTCACCGACCCGGTCACCCACTCCACCGACGCCGCGACCGCGAGCGTCACGACGATGGAGCACCGGATCCTGCTCATCGAGCCCGCCGACAAGAAGGCGATCACCGCCGAGCTGGCCAACCGCGAGGGACGCACTGTCGTCTTCGCCCGGACCAAGCTCGGTGCCGACCGCATCGCCCAGCAGCTGCGCGACCAGGGAGTGCTGGCCGCCGCCCTGCACGGCGGGCTCGGCCAGGGCGCGCGCAACCGGGTGCTGAACGCCTTCCGGGACGGCGACCTCCCGGTGCTCGTGGCCACCGACGTCGCCGCCCGCGGCATCCACGTCGACGACGTCGCCGTGGTGCTCCAGGTGGACCCGCCGGCCGACCACAAGGACTACCTGCACCGCGCCGGTCGCACCGCCCGAGCCGGGGAGCAGGGCACGGTCGTCACGCTCGCGCTGCCGCACCAGCGCCGGCTGATGGAGCGGATGGCGCAGGCGGCCGGCCTCGACGGGGTCCGGCCGGTCCGCGCACGTCCCGGCGACGACCTCATCACCGCCACCGGTGGCGGCATGCCCAGCGGCGTTGCCGTCTCGCCGGAAACCGTCCGACGGCTGCTCGAGCCCCCGGCCCGCAAGCAGGGTCCGCGGCGCGGCGGCCCGCGTCGCGGTGGCCCGGCGGGCCGGGGCGAGCGGCGCCGCGAGGAGCACCGCGGTGCGCCCCGCGGCAGGGGAGCGGCGCAGGGAGCCGGCGGGGCCCGGCATACCACGTCGGGGCGGGGACGCCGGCGCAGCGGGACGCCCACGGACTGAGCCACCGATCGGCCCGTGGCGCGCCCACGCGCCACAATGCGGGTGTGTCGACGTTCCTGACCGGGCAGCTGCTCGTGGCCACCCCGAACACCGGCGGCGACGTGTTCCGGCGCAGCGTGGTGCTCGTGCTGCACCACGACGAGGAGGGCGCCCACGGGATCGTGCTGAACCGGCGGCTGGAGGCCCGGGTCGACGCCGTGCTGCCGGACTGGCAGCCGCACGTCACACCGCCCGCGCAGCTCTTCCAGGGCGGTCCGGTGGGCCTGGACTCGGCGCTCGGGCTCGTCACCGTGCCGGGTGACGTCTCCGAGCCGCTCGGGGTGCGCCTGCTGTTCGGCGGCCTGGGCCTGGTCGACCTGGACACGCCACCTCTGGTGGTCATGCCGGAGCTGGCCGGCCTGCGCATCTTCGCCGGCTACTCGGGGTGGGCGGGCGGGCAGCTCGAGGACGAGATCCGCGCCGGCGGCTGGTACGTCGTCGACGCCGAGCCCCGGGACGCCTTCACCTCCGACCCCGAGCACCTGTGGGTCGACGTGCTGCGACGGCAGCGGAGCAAGCTGGCGCTCGTGGCGACCTTTCCGGAAGACCCGACGATGAACTGAGCCGGAGCGGCTCCCGCGCGCGGGCCGCCACCCGGGTGCGCGCCGTACAATCGCCCGCATGACGGAGCAGACACCTCCCGGCGCACCCTCTGACCCGACCAGCCCGGAGCCGGAACGCTCGCTGCCCCAGACCACCACCGCCGTGCTCGAGCGCGAGCAGGTGCAGGAGCAGTTCGCCGAGCCCGGCGACCACGAGCGCTTCGCGCACTACGTGCGCAAGGAGAAGATCCTCGAGAGCGCCCTGTCCGGCGAGCCCGTGACCGCGCTCTGCGGGAAGGTCTGGGTGCCCGGCCGTGACCCGAACCGGTTCCCGGTCTGCCCGATCTGCAAGGAGATCTACGACGGTTTGCGCGCCCCCCAGGACGGTGGCGACGGCGGCGGCGACTGATCCGTCGACCCCGAGCGGGCCTGTCCGGGGCACCAGCCGCCGCGAGTGACGCTGGGCATCCGCCAGCCCTTGCCGGGCGTGACCTCCCCGTGGAGGTCACCCTCGGGAGTCCAGTGCAGGTAGTCCTCCAGCCATGGGTGGTTGAGCAGCCACAGGCGCTCCCACGCCTCAACCAGCTCCGCGTTGAGGTCGCGGAACCGCCGCCAGGCGGCCTGCACGTCCCGCACGGTCCTCATGGGTCCACGCTCTCCCCGAACACCTCCGGGCACCAGTGACCTTGGTCCCGAGAAGGGGTACTCAAGGCCCCGACGACCCGCAGCGACCTGACCGGCCCGCGGCGGCTCAGCTCCGGCTGGCGCCCTGCGGCTGGTAGGACCCGGGTTCCGGTGAGCGGGTGCTGATCGCCATCCGGTTCCACGAGTTGATCGCCACGATCGCCCAGATCAGGGCGGACAGCTGTTCGGCGTTGAACTGCTTCTCGGCCTGTGCCCACACCTCATCGCTCACGCCGCCCTCGCTGATCCGGGTGACCTGCTCGGCCAGGGCCAGCGCCGCCCGCTCCTGCTCGCTGAAGAACGAGGTCTCCCGCCACGCGCTGATGGTGTAGAGACGCTGTTCGTCCTCGCCGTCGGCCCGGGCCTCCTTGGTGTGCATGTCGAGGCAGAAGGCGCACCCGTTGAGCTGCGAGGCACGGACCTTCACCAGGTGGTAGAGCGCCTGCGGGATCCCGGCCTTGCTGCTGGCCTGGTGGGCCGCCTGCTCGAGGGCGCCCATGCGGCGGTAGGCGTCGGGAGTCGTCTCCTGGAGGTTCAGTCGTGCTGTCATGCTTCGACGTTACGCCCGGCGACTGACCACGGATCAGGGGTAATTCGCCCCGCGGAGACCGCTCGCGCGGGGTGTCCCACACCGGTCGGCGGTCGTCCGTCGGTTAGTCTCGACGCCCTATGAGTACGTCCGCCGCCTCGCACCTCTCACCGGCATTTCCCGAGCGGGCCGCGTGGGGCACGGCGGACAAGCTGCGGGCCTGGCAGGCCTCCGCCCTGCAGCGCTACCTGACCGAGGCTCCGCGTGATTTCCTTGCGGTGGCGACGCCGGGCGCCGGCAAGACGACCTACGCCCTGCGGGTGGCCACCGAGCTGCTCGGCCGCGGCATCGTGGAGCGGGTCACCATCGTGGCGCCCACCGAGCACCTGAAGACCCAGTGGGCGGACGCGGCGGGGCGGGTCGGCATACAGATCGACCCGCGGTTCACCAACCGGCAGGGGCGGCACTCCCGGGACTACCACGGTGTCGCCGTCACCTACGCCGGCGTCGCGAGCCGGCCGCAGCTGCACCGGGCCCGCACCGAGGCGGCGCGCACGCTGGTGATCCTCGACGAGATCCACCACGGCGGCGACAACCGCTCGTGGGGTGACGCGATCCGCGAGGCGTTCGAGCCGGCGACCCGTCGCCTCGCGCTCACCGGCACCCCGTTCCGCTCCGACACCAGCCCGATCCCGTTCGTGCGCTACGAACCGGACGACGGCAACGGTGGCGTGCTGCGCTCGGCGAGTGACTACACCTACGGGTATGCCGAAGCCTTGCGTGACGGGGTCGTGCGGCCGGTGCTCTTCCTCGCCTACGGGGGAGCCATGCGCTGGCGGACCCGGGCCGGGGACGAGGTGGCTGCGCGGCTGGGCGAACCCCTCACCAAGGACGTGACCGCCCACGCCTGGCGGACGGCGCTGGACGCCAAGGGGGAGTGGATCCCCGCGGTGCTGCGGGCCGCCGACCGGCGGCTCACCGAGGTGCGGCGCGGTGTGCCGGACGCCGGGGGCCTGGTCATCGCCTCCAACCAGACCCAGGCGCGCGCCTACGCCAAGATCCTGGAGTCGCTGACCGGCGACAAGCCGACTGTCGTGCTCTCGGACGACGCCGGGGCCTCCGCCCGGATCGAGCAGTATGCCGCCTCGGACGCCCGCTGGATGGTCGCCGTGCGCATGGTGTCCGAAGGCGTGGACGTGCCGCGGCTGTGCGTCGGGGTCTACGCCACCTCCACGTCCACCCCGCTGTTCTTCGCCCAGGCGGTCGGGCGGTTCGTCCGTGCCCGGCGGCGCGGGGAGACCGCGTCGGTGTTCCTGCCGAGCGTGCCCCTCATCCTCGAGCACGCGGCGCGGCTGGAGGAGCAGCGCGACCACGCGCTGGACCGGCCCAGGAAGCCCGGCGAGGAAGCGGACCTGTGGGCCGAGTCCGAGGCGCTCATGGAGGCGGCCAACCGCACGCAGACCCAGCCGGACGAGCAGCTGTCCTTCGAGGCGCTGGAGTCGGAGGCCGAGTTCGACCACGTGCTCTTCGACGCCCAGCAGTACGGCCTCGGAGCCGTGGCCGGCAGCGACGACGAGCAGGAGTACCTCGGGCTGCCGGGGCTTCTCGAGCCGGACCAGGTCGCCACGCTGCTGCGCGACCGGCAGGACAAGCAGGGGCGTCGCGCCGGCTCCCCTCCGGCCCCGGCGGAGCAGCCGGTCGCGGCACACCGGGCGCTCGCCGCCCAGCGCAAGGAGCTCAACTCGCTCGTGGCCGCCTACGCCCGCAAGACGAGCACGCCGCACGCCGTCGTGCACACCGACCTGCGTCGGCGCTGCGGAGGGCCCGCGCTCGACGAGGCCACCAGTGAGCAGGTCCTGGCGCGGATCGACACGATCCGGAACTGGTTCGTGGGCCGCCGCTGACAGCCCCCGGGTCTCCGGGTGGGGGCGCTCGGCAGGGGCGCGGATCGGACCGGAGCCACCACCAGCGACACTGGTGCTGACCCCGCAGAAGTCTGCGGGCGCGTGCCCACGGCCGATCGTGACTCCCCGGCGTCGCGAACCGTACCGTGGAACCACCGGCAGGCCGGCTGTCCCAGGCAGCCGGTCGAGACGGGCGACGAACTCGAGACGGGCGACGGAGGAGGGCTGACACGGTGGCCGACGGCACCCAGCTGCCCGCACGGGCGAACGTCGTCGTCATCGGCGGTGGGGTCATGGGGGTCAGTGCGGCCTTCCACCTGGCCGAGGCCGGAGTGGGCGACGTCGTCCTGCTGGAGAAGAACGCCCTCGGCTCCGGGTCCACCTGCAAGGCCGCCGGTGGCGTGCGTGCGCAGTTCTCCGACCGGCTCAACATCGAGCTGGGGCAGCGCAGCCTCGAAGCGTTCGCCCGGTTCCGGCAGCGGCCGGGCCAGGAGATCGACCTGCACCAGGTCGGCTACCTTTTCCTGCTCGACGACCCGAACGCCGTGGCCGCCTTCGAGCAGAACGTCGCCCTCCAGAACGAGCTCGGCGTGCCGAGCCGGATGCTGTCCCCCGAGGAGGCCCAGCGCCGGGCCCCGTTGGTCAACACCGAGGGGCTGCTGGCCGCGACCTACTCTCCCGCCGACGGGCACTGCACCCCCGAGTCCGTCGTGCTCGGCTACGCCACCGGGGCGCGGCGGCACGGGGCCCGGATCGTGACCGGCTGCGCCGCGGTCGGTGTCGAGACGGTCGGTGAGCGGATCACCGCTGTCCGGACCGACCGGGGACGCATCGAGACCGACACGGTCATCTGCGCTGCCGGCGCGTGGTCCCGCGAGGTGGGGGACTGGGCCGGTGTCGACCTGCCCGTCACGCCGCTGCGACGGCAGGTGCTCATCACCGAGGCGATGGCCGACCTCCCGCCCGACCTGCCGATGACCCTCGACTTCGCCACCAGCTTCTACTTCCACCGGGAGGGACGCGGGCTGCTGATCGGCATGTCCGACCCGGAGGAGGAGCCCGGCTTCAAGCTCGGCCGGTCCGACGCGTGGCTGCCCCGGCTGGGTGCCGCGATCGAGCGCCGCGCCCCCCAGCTGCTGGATGTCGGGTTCACCAGCGGCTGGGCCGGGCTCTACGAGATGACCCCGGACCACAACGCCCTGATCGGGGAGGCGACGGGGATCGACCGGTTCCTCTACGCCACCGGCTTCTCCGGCCACGGCTTCCTCATGGGGCCGGCCGTCGGGGAGGTCCTGCGCGACCTCTACCTCGGCCGCACCCCCGCCATCGACGTCGCCCCGCTGGACACCGCCCGGTTCGCCCAGGAGCGGTCGCGACCGGAGCTCAACATCGTGTGAGCATGGGAGCAGACGACACCAGCCACCTCAGCGCGGCAACCGCCGCAACACCGACACGGGAGAGAACACCATGAGCACCACCCTGCCCACCGCCGAAGACCTGCGCGCTCGCGCGCGGGCCGCCCTGGAGCGCTGCGGCGTCGACGTCGACGCCATCGCCGGCGACCAGGTGTCGCGGTCACCGATCAACGGCCAGGACCTGCTCCCGGTCGCGTGGACCGACGCCGCCGGGGTGGACCAAGCGGTCGCCCGCGCGGCCGAGGCGTTCCGCACCTGGCGCTCCGTCCCGGCCCCCGTGCGCGGTGACCTGGTGCGTCGCTTCGGCGAGCTGCTCGTCGAGCACAAGGCCGACATCGGCGAGCTCGTCAGCCTCGAGGTCGGCAAGATCACCTCCGAGGCGCTCGGTGAGGTGCAGGAGATGATCGACGTCTGCCAGTTCGCCCAGGGCCTGTCCCGGCAGCTGTACGGACGCACGATGCCGTCGGAGCGGCCGGGTCACCGGCTGATGGAGACCTGGCACCCGCTCGGCGTGGTCGGCGTCATCTCCGCCTTCAACTTCCCCTGCGCCGTGTGGTCGTGGAACACCGCGGTCGCCCTCGTCTGCGGCGACCCGGTCGTGTGGAAGCCCTCCGAGACCGCGCCGCTCACCGCCCTCGCGTGCAACGCGGTGCTGCAGCAGGCGATCGCCGAGGCAGGAGCCCCGGAGCACCTCAGCCAGGTCGTCATCGGCGCGGCCGAGGTGGGGGAGCGGCTCGTCGACAACCCCGACGTCGCGCTCCTCAGCGCCACCGGGTCCACCCGGATGGGCCAGGCGGTCGGGCCGCGCGTCGCCGCCCGCTTCGGCCGGTTCCTGCTCGAGCTCGGCGGCAACAACGCCGCCGTCGTGGCTCCGTCGGCCGACCTCGACCTGGCCACCCGCGGGATCGTGTTCGCCGCTGCCGGCACCGCCGGGCAGCGGTGCACCACCATGCGGCGCGTGCTCGTGCACGAGGACGTCGCGGACGACCTGCAGGCACGACTGACCGCCGCCTACGAGCGGCTGCCGATCGGTGACCCGATGACCGAGGGCACGTTGGTCGGCCCGCTGGTCAACGAGCGGGCCTACCAAGGCCTCCGGCATGCCCTGGAGCAGGCACAGCAGCAGGGCGGCAAGGTCCTCGTCGGCGGTGGCCGGCGCATGGAGGACGCCTCGTCGGGCGCCTACTACGTGGAGCCGGCCATCGTGCGGATGCCCGAGCAGACCGACATCGTGCGCCAGGAGACCTTCGCCCCGGTGCTCTACGTGATGACCTACCGCGATCTCGACACCGCGATCGAGCTCAACAACGCCGTCCCGCAGGGGCTTTCGTCGTCCATCTTCACGAGCGACCAGGCCGAGGCGGAGCAGTTCGTCAGCGCGGTGGGCTCCGACTGCGGCATCGTCAACGTCAACATCGGCACCTCCGGCGCCGAGATCGGCGGTGCCTTCGGTGGCGAGAAGGAGACCGGCGGCGGTCGGGAGTCGGGATCGGACGCCTGGCGTGCGTACATGCGCCGCGCGACCAACACGATCAACTACTCCGGTGAGCTGCCGCTGGCGCAGGGCGTGGACTTCAGCGTCTGAGGGGTGCGGCAGGGTCCGTGGTGAGGCCGTGCTCCGCGGCCGCGGAGCACGGCCGCAGCCGTCGGTGCGCCCACGACCGGCGTGGACGAGGGTGCTGTCTCACTCGGGGCGGTCCACGCCCGGCTGGAGCTCGATGAGGTGCTCGGCCGATCGTTCCAGCGAGTCCACCGCGCCCGCGACGGCGGGGTTGTGCCGCAGCGACCGGTGCAGGGCCGACACGTGCCGGTGGGCGGTGACGTCCTCCACGCGTCTGGCGACCACCTCGTCCGTCGGTTCGTGGCTGAGGGCAGGGACGAGGGCGATGCCCAGACCCGCCCGGACGAAGGCGGAGATGACGTCGTAGTCGTTGCTGCGCACCGCAATCCGCGGTTCGAATCCCTCCCGGCTGCACAGTCGGGTGAGGCACAGCGCACCGGCGGTGCCCTCCCGGGTGGAGATCCAGGGCTCGTCCCGCAGATCACCCAGCCGGAGCGTTCCTTCGCTGCGGGGGTGCCCCGGCGGCAGCAGGAGCACCAGCTGTTCGCGCAGCAGGTGCCGCACGCCCAGGCTGCGGGGCCACGGGCGGGGGACGAGGTCGTAGCGGTAGACGAGGGCCAGGTCGATCTCGCCGTCCCCCAGGCGATGCACCAGGTCGTCGGTCTCGCCCTCGTCGAGGAGGACCTCCACGGCGGGGTGCTGCTCACGGAGGTGCGCGAGGGCATCGGGGAGCAGCCGCTCGCTGGCCGTGGGGAAGCTCCCCACGCGGATGCGGCCCACGGTTCCCTGGGCCATGCCGGCGACGTCGTCCTCGAGGGCACGGAGGGTCGTCAGGCTGTCCCGTGCCCGCCGAGCGAGGAACTCGGCCGCCGGCGTGGGCCGGACACTGTGGGCGGAACGCTCGAAGAGCGGAACCCGCACGCTGCGCTCCAGTGCAGCGATCTGTTGGGACACCGCAGACCCGGTGTAGCCCAGTTGTCGGGCGGCGTCGGCGAACGAGCCCGCCCGGATGACGGCCACGAGGGTGCGCAGGTGGACGGGGTTGAGCATGGCCCACCCTAAGCGCGGGCGTGCAGGGCAGGGCAAGCGTTGCTGGCCCTGCGGTGGACAGGTCTGGGGCTGCGATGCTGGCGCCAGCCCCCCACCGTCGGGGAAGGTCGTGGGTGGGTGTGTGCGGCACCCGGACGAGTGGAGACGGAGGCCACGAGCGTGAGCAGCGAGACGCTGGACGTCGATGCCCGGTTCGTCGAGGTGGTGCGGGGCATGAGCCGCACTGCCGGCGAGGGTGGTGGGACGGCACCGGACCGCCTCCCGCCGGAGCGGCTGCTGCGGCTGTTCGACGCCCAGCTCGGCAGCCGCCACCTCGACCTGGCGGCGCGCTGGATGCAGGCCCGGGGCCGCGGCTACTACACGATCGGTTCCTCCGGGCACGAGGGCAACGTGGCCGTCGCGGACGCGCTGCGCCCCACGGACCCGGCGCTGCTGCACTACCGCTCGGGGGCCTTCTATCTCGGTCGTGCCGCCCAGGTCCCCGGACACGACGGGCTGCGGGACGTCCTCATGGGCGTGGCCGCCTCGGCGCGCGAACCCATCTCCGGCGGCCGGCACAAGGTCTTCGGTCACCCGGCGCTGCACGTCCTGCCCCAGACCTCCACCATCGCCTCGCACCTGCCCCGTGCCGTGGGCGTGGCCTTCTCGATCGAGCGGGCCAAGAAGCTGGGGGTGGCCACGCCCTGGCCCACCGACGCCGTCGCGGTCTGCAGCTTCGGGGACGCCTCGGTGAACCACTCGACGGCGGTCGGCGCGCTCAACGCGGCGATGCAGGCGACCTTCCAGGGGCTGCCCATGCCGGTGCTGTTCGTCTGCGAGGACAACGGCATCGGCATCAGCGTGCGGACCCCGAAGGGATGGGTCGAGGCCAACTACGCCCACCGACCCGGGCTCGCCTACTTCGCGGCCGACGGGTGCGACCTCGCCGACGCGGTCCAGGTCGCGGGCCGTGCTGCCGCCCACGTCCGGCGCCGCCGGTCCCCGGCCTTCCTGCACCTGCGCACCGTCCGCCTCCTCGGCCACGCCGGCTCCGACGTGGAGTCGGCCTACCGCACGCCGGCCGAGATCCGCGCGGAGCTCGACCACGACCCGCTGCTGCGCACCGCCCAGCTGGTCGTGGACGCCGGAATCCTGACGCCGGAGGAGGTGGTGGCGACCTATGAGGCCAAGCGCGAGCAGGTGCGGGCGATCGCGCTGGAGGTCCTGACGCACCCCACGCTGACGAGCAGGGCCGAGGTCGTGGCGCCGCTGCAGCCCGGCTCGGACCACCGACCCGCCCGGGAGGACGCCGTGAGCGCCGCGTCCCCGGAGCGGCGCGGCGAGGTCTTCGGTGGGCGGCTGCCCGAGGACGAGGGCCCGCTGACGCTGGCCCAGTCGATCAACCGCGCCCTGGCCGACGTGCTGGCCGGGCACCGGGAGGCGATCGTGCTGGGGGAGGACGTCGGCCGCAAGGGGGGCGTCTACGGCGTGACGCGCGGGCTGGCGACGAAGGTCGGCCGCGCCCGGGTGTTCGACACCCTCCTGGACGAGCAGACGATCCTCGGGCTGTCCCTCGGCGCCGGCGTCGCGGGCCTGCTGCCCATCCCCGAGATCCAGTACCTCGCCTACCTGCACAACGCCGAAGACCAGTTGCGCGGGGAGGCCGCGAGCCTGCCGTTCTTCGCCAACCGGCAGTACCTCAACCCGATGGTGGTGCGGATCGCGTCCTTCGCCTACCAGAAGGGGTTCGGCGGGCACTTCCACAACGACAGCTCGGTCGCCGTCCTGCGCGACATCCCCGGCCTGGTGATCGCCGTCCCGGCGCGCCCGGACGACGCACCGGCCATGCTGCGCACCTGTGTGGCCGCCGCGCAGGTCGAGGGGCGGGTGTGCGCGTTCCTCGAACCCATCGCGCTCTACCACACCAAGGACCTGCACGAGGAGGGCGACGGGCAGTGGCTCGCGCCCTACCGGGAGCCGGATGCATGGCGCCAGGCCGAGGCGCCGCTGGGCCGCGGACGCACCCACGGTGAGGGTGCGGACCTGACGATCGTCAGCTTCGGCAACGGCGTCCACATGAGCCTGCGGGTGGCGAAACGACTGGAAGCGCGGGGAGTCCGCAGCCGCGTGCTGGACCTGCGCTGGCTCGCGCCGCTGCCGGTGGAGGATTTGCTGCGGGAGGCGAACGCCACCGGACGGGTGCTCGTGGTGGACGAGACGCGGCAGACCGGCGGAGTGGGGGAGGGTGTCGTCGACGCCCTGCGCCGCGGACGGTATGCCGGATCGCTCACCGTGGTGGCCGGTGCGGACAGCTACGTGCCCCTCGGCGACGCCGCGAACCTCGTGCTGGTCTCCGAGGACGAGATCGAGCAGGCAGCGCGCGACCTGGTGGTCGCCGGCGACCGGGGTCAGGCACCCAACGGCGTGCGCACCGGCACGGCCAGCCCCCTGGCGGCGCCTCGCCCGTGACTGGACCAGACTGGAACGCGAGCATCGCACCGACGCCGAGCACTCGGCATACCGAAGGAGAGCGGCAGTGAGCAGTGGCAAGGGCAAGCGGGCGCCGTTGGACCCGATGGACCTGGCGGGGATCGATGAGTTGTTGAGTGAGGAGGAGGTCGCGGTCCGTTCGTCGGTGCGGGCGTTGTGCGAGA
>NZ_DASSTI010000100.1:0-52681 GCF_035708005.1 Segeticoccus sp.
TTCAGCGCGCCGACCAGTGGGGTGGTCACCCCGCCCATCAGGAACTGCGCCGATCCGAGCAGCGCGGACGCCGTACCTGCTGCCTCACCGTGCCGGGACAACGCGATCGCCGCAGCATTCGGCGACGCCACCCCGCAGGCGGCCAGCAGCAGCCAGATGGAGACGACGAATCCGGCCAGGCCGAGACCGAAGACGGCGGTGGCGACCATGCCGAGCGAGGACAGCACACCGACGATCACCGCACCGGTGAGCACCCGTTCCGGCCCGAACCGCTTGGCCAACACCGGATTGAGCTGGGCGAAGATGATCAGGCCGGCCGCATTCAGGGCGAACACGACGCCGAAGGCGCTCGGGGTCAGGCCGTAGATCCGTTGCAGCACGAACGGCGAGCCGCCGACGTAGGCGATCAGCGCGGCGAACATCAGCGCCGCGACGGCCACCATGATCAGATAGCTGCGATCCCGGAACAGGACCGCGTACGCGCCCAGCCAGCGGACCGGCTCGGCAGGGGTGCGCCGCACCGGCGGCAGGGTCTCCGGCAGGGCGATGATCGCCACGGTCATGCTCAGCAGGGCGAAACCGGCCAGGACGACGAAGATCCCCTGCCAGTCGGTCAGGGCGAGCAGCGCGCTGCCGATGCTCGGCGCCAGGATGGGGGAGACGCCGGTGACCAGCACCAGCCGGGACAGCAGCTGCGCGGCCTTGATGCCGGCGAACAGGTCACGGACGATGGCCATCACCACCACGGCGACCGCCGCACCGGCCAGACCCTGGACCGTCCGGGCGATGATCAACATCTCGATGCTCGGCGCGACCGCACAGAGCAGCGACATCAGGGCATGGCCGGCCAATCCGAAGATCAACGGGCGGCGTCGCCCGACCGAGTCCGACAGTGGCCCGATGAGCAGCTGACCCAGGCCGAGCCCCGCCATCAGCCCGGTCATGGTCAGCTGGGCTGCGGCGTCACTGGCGTGCAGCTCGTCCGACAGCGCCGGAAGGGCGGGCAGATAGGTGTCGACGGTGAGCGGCCCGATGGCGGTGAGCACGCCCAACAGCAGGACGAGATAGACGTACCGTTTGCCGACATAGCGGTCGCCGGGAAGATGGGTGGAGGCAGGCGCAGCAGCGCTGGACATGGCGGTCCTCGAGCAGGAAAGGGCGTACGGGATGACCGGTCACAACGCCGTGACCGAAGAAGGTGGTGCAGAGGTACCGGCCTGGTCGAAGACCGCCCAGGGGCCAACCCGCGGAACCGCGGATCCATTCCCCCGATGCGTCAGAAGTTCCGGCAAGATCATGATGCCCGATCGGCCGATCCCGGTCGAGCCGGTGTCTCGCAGTACGGAGCAGCCGGCGACGAGTACGCTCTGCAGAACAAATCCACATCAGATCAGGGGAGGGCGGACTCATCAAAGCCGACCACGCGATCCAGCTCCGGTTGCTCGACCTGCAGGCGGTCGACACCGCGATCGCCCAGTTGCGGCACCGCCGGGCGACCCTTCCCGAGCACGGCCAATTGGCCCGACTCGAGGACGAGCGGTCCGCTGCCTCGGCCGACCTGGTGGCCGCCGAGACCCGGGTATCCGATCTTGAAGTCGCCCAGCGCCAGGCCGAGTCCGATCTGGAGCCGGTCCGTCAGCGCAGGGTCCGCAACCAACAGCGGATCGACGACGGTTCGGTCGCCGACGCCAAGGCACTGACCGGTCTGGTGGAGGAGATCCAGCACCTGGAACGACGGATCAATGATCTTGAGGACGCCGAACTGGAGCTGATGGAACAGCTGGAGAACGCGGCCGCCGAGCGGGATGATCTTGCTGCCCGCAACGCCGAGCTGGAGGGCCGGATCGGCGAGGTCGTCGCGCGCCGCGACGAACAGCTCGCCGTGATCGACGGCGAGCTGGCGGCCAACGCCGAAGAACGGTCTGCGATCGCAGCGGATCTGCCGGAGCCGTTGGTGGCGACCTACGACAAGTTGCGCACCAGCCACGGCGGAGTGGGCGCCGCGGAGTTGCGCAACCGGCGATGCACCGGCTGTCAGCTCGAGGTGAACGCCGCCGACCTGCGCACCTTCGCGGCGGCACCCGACGACGAGGTGCTGCGCTGTGAGGAATGCGGGCGGATCCTGGTCCGGACGATCAACTCCGGCCTCTGATCCGGTACCACCCTCCTGGCGGCGACATTGGGTGGGACGGCGTGGAGCACCTAGGATGGAACGTCGGGTGAGTCGGCCAGGCGATCGCGGTGTCGGGTGACCGGCATCGAGGAAAGTCCGGACTCCACAGAGCAGGGTGGTGGGTAACGCCCACCCGGGGTGACCCGCGGGACAGTGCCACAGAAAGCAGACCGCCTCAGACGGCCGCCGGCGCTGCCGAGGCAGAGCCGGGGACGTCGAGGTAAGGGTGAAACGGTGGTGTAAGAGACCACCAGCACGTCAGGTGACTGGCGTGGCTCGGCAAACCCCACCCGGAG
The DNA here is from genome assembly GCF_035708005.1 of Segeticoccus sp. NCBI lineage: Bacteria > Bacillati > Actinomycetota > Actinomycetes > Micrococcales > Intrasporangiaceae > Segeticoccus > Segeticoccus sp. The sequence continues at coordinate 2,470 of NZ_DASSTI010000100.1, forward strand.
CAAGACCAGACAGCACGCGCCCGAGGACGGCCCGTCCGAGCGTGCGGGTAGGTCGCTGGAGGCCCGTGGCAACACGGGTCCGAGATGGATGGCCGTCACCCGACCACGGGTAACGGTGGTCGGGACAGAACCCGGCGTACGACCGACTCATCCACCCTTTCGACCGACCCACCCCCTCGAGGGGTGGGTCGCCCCGTCAAGGGCTCACGGCATCCTCCGAACGGTCGACCGCCTCCCTCGTCCGTTCGGGCACTCTTGACCATTTGCTGACGACATCTTTGCCATCTCTTGAACAAAGCAGGGTCTGCGGGGTCACGCTGTGTCCATGACCATGACGATGACGCGAGCCGGTCACTACACGGTGACCGACGGGGGTGTGCTCGTGGGTCGGATCACTGGTGACTTCGTGATCGGCTTCCGCGCCGAGCTCCCCGACGGCACGTTCCTCCTCGACGTGTACGACGAGCCCAGCACTGCTGCCGAGGCGCTCGCCGCCGAGCAGTTCAGGGCAGGCGACGAGCAGGCCGGGGCGGTTCACCAGGACGTGTGACGCGGGCGCCCTTCCTCGTAGCCGGCGGCGCTCTGGACGCCGACCACGGCGCGCTCCTGGAACTCGGCGATGGTGCGCGCCCCGGCATAGGTGAAGGAGCTGCGCACCCCGGAGATGATCGAGTCGAGGAGGTCCTCGACGCCCGGCCGCTCCGGGTCCAGGTACATCCGTGAGGAGGAGATGCCCTCCTCGAAGAGCGCCGAGCGGGCCCGCTCGAACGCGCTGCGCTCCTTGGTCCGGGCCCGCACCGCGCGGGCGGAGGCCATGCCGAAGCTCTCCTTGTAGAGCCGGCCCTCCGCATCGCCCTGCAGGTCGCCCGGGCTCTCGTAGGTGCCCGCGAACCACGACCCGACCATCACGCTGGCGGCACCGGCCGCGAGACCGAGCGCGACGTCGCGGGGGTACTTCACGCCACCGTCTGCCCAGACGGTCGCGCCGGCCTCCCGCGCCGCCCCCGCGCACTCGAGCACCGCGGAGAACTGCGGCCGACCGACGCCGGTCATCATCCGGGTCGTGCACATCGCACCCGGTCCGACGCCCACCTTGATGACATCCGCACCGGCCTCGGCGAGCTCCCGGGCGCCTGCCGCCGAGACGACGTTGCCCGCGACCACCGGGACGCGCACCCCGGTGGCGGCCTCGTGGGCGTCGCGTTCGGCGACGACCCGGGGCAGGACCGCCAGCATCTTGTCCTGGTGACCGTGGGCGGTGTCGACGACGAGGACGTCCGCGCCGCTGGTCAGCAGCGCCTTCGCACGACCGGCCACGTCACCGTTGATGCCGACCGCGGCACCGACCATGAGCCGACCCTCCCGGTCCAGCGACGGCTGGTAGATGGCGGACCGCAGCACCCCCTTGCGGGTGAGCACGCCGACCATCACGTCACCGTCGAGCACCGGCACCAGGTGGATGTGCCGCCTGGTCAGCGTCTCGAACACGGCGGCCGGATCGGTGTCGGCGCTCACCGTGACGATGTCGCTGGTCATGACGTCCGCGACCCGGGCGAACCGGTCGACGCCCTGGCAGTCGCGGTCGGTCACGATGCCGACCGGCTCGGTGCCCTTGAGGACCACGGCGGCGCCGTGGGCGCGCTTGCCGAGCAGGGGCAGCACCTCGGCGACCGGCGCCTCGGGGTCGATGGTGATGGGCGTCTCGAGCACGGCGTGCCGCGACTTCACGTCGGCGATCGTCGTGTCCACCGCCCGGAGCGGGATGTCCTGGGGGAGGATCGCCAGACCACCGCGGCGGGCGACGGTCTCGGCCATCCGGCGACCCGCGACGGCCGTCATGTTGGCGACCACCAGGGGGATCGTGGTGCCGACGCCATCCGGTGTCGTCAGGTCGACGTCGAGGCGGGAGGCCACGGAGGAGCGGGAGGGGACCATGAAGACGTCGGCGTACGTGAGGTCGTTCGCGGGACGCTGGTCGTTGAGGAACTTCACAGGGGTCCATCCTACGGAGCCCACGGGGGGTTTTCGGACCTCGGCCGCGGACCGTCGGGCCGCCGGCTGTCCCCCGTGAGGCTGCTGCGCCGGGGCTGGCTCGGGCGTACGTTGGGGCCCATGCGCGTCACCCACCTCGGCCATGCCTGCCTGCTGATCGAGTCCGGCGACACCCGGGTGCTCATCGATCCCGGCGTCTTCTCCCGCTTCGAGGGGGTCACCGGCCTGGACGCGATCGTGGTGACGCACCAGCACGCCGACCACGTGGATGCCGAGCGCCTGCCGGCACTGCTGGAGGCCAACCCGGATGCGGACCTCCACGTCGAGCCATCGGTGCCGGACACGACGCTGCAGGGCAGCCCCGCCGCCGCTCGTTGCCGGACGATGAGCAGTGGCCGGTCCCTCCAGGTGGGTGACGGCCTGACCCTCGAGCCGGTGGGCGACCGGCACGCGGTCATCAACGAGGCGCTGCCCCGCATCGGCAACCTCGGCGTGGTGGTGCGGGTGGACGGCGGCTCGACCCTGTTCCACCCCGGCGACGCGTATGACGCCCAGCCGGGTCGGGTGGACGTCCTCGCCCTGCCGCTCAACGCACCCTGGTGCGCCTCGAAGGAGACGGTGGCCTTCGTGCAGCGGATCGCCCCGCGCGTCGTGGTGCCGATCCACGACGGGCTGCTGAACGAGGTCGGCCGCGGGATGTACCTCAGCCAGGTCCAGCGGTTCGGTCCGGACGGCCTGGAGCTGCGGGACCTGTCCGGTGGGGAGCCGGCCCGGTTCTGAGCGCCGGCAGGTCCTCAGCGCCGGCCGGGCAGGTTGCGCCCGGCCGCACCGGCTGCTCGCGTCAGCTCTCCGCTGCCAGCTGGGCCGCGCCGATGATGCCGGCGGCGTTGCGCAACGTGGCCGGCACGATCGGGGCGCGCAGGTGCAGGTGCGGCAGGAACTTGTCCGCCTTCTTGGAGACCCCGCCGCCGACGACGAGCAGGTCGGGCCAGAACAGGTCCTCGACCACCGAGTAGTAGCGCTGCAGCCGCTGTGCCCACTCCTGCCAGGACAGGTCCTCCCGCTCACGGGCGCTGTCCGCGGCGCGGCTCTCGGCGTCGTGGCCGTCGATCTCCAGGTGACCGAGCTCGCTGTTGGGGACGAGCGCGCCCCGGTGCAGCAGGGCCGAGCCGATCCCGGTGCCGAGCGTGGTGACGATGACCAGCCCGTCGTGGCCCTTGGCGGCGCCGTGCCGCAGCTCCGCCAGCCCGGCGGCGTCCGCGTCGTTGACCACGACCACGCGGCGACCGAGCCGACCGGAGAAGAGCCGGTCGGCGTCAGTGCCGACCCAGCTGGGATGGATGTTGGCCGCCGAACGCACCACCCCGTGGGTGACCACGCCGGGCACGGTGACACCCACCGGGACGTCGTCGCCGTCGAGCACGTCGGCGAAGTGGGCGCAGATCCGGCCGATCACGTCGGCCACCTCGGCCGGGCGGGCTCCCTCCGGGGTCGGCAGGCGCAGCCGCTCGGCGGCGAAGGCGCCCCGGTCGAGGTCCACCGGCGCCCCCTTGATGCCGCTGCCACCCACGTCGATCCCCAGGACCAGGCGCGTCATCGCGGGCTCCTTCCTCGGTGTCCTCGGTGGCGGCCCAGGGCCACCCGGGCAGGGTCAGGGCAGGGTCAGGATCTCGTTCCCCGAGTCGGTGATCAGGATCGTGTGCTCGAACTGGGCCGAACGGCGCCGGTCGGCGGTGACGACGGTCCAGTCGTCGTCCCACATCTCCCAGTCCGGGGTGCCGAGGTTGAGCATCGGCTCGATGGTGAAGGTCATGCCCGGCTCGATGACGGTGCTGTACTGCGGCGCCGCGTCGTAGTGGGGGATCACCAGCCCGGAGTGGAAGGCCGTCCCGATGCCGTGGCCGGTGAAGTCGCGGACCACGCCGTAGCCGAACCGCTTGGCGTAGCTGGCGATGACCCTGCCGATGACGTTGATCTGCCGGCCGGGCACCGCGGCCCGGATGCCGCGCATCATCGCCTCGTGGGTGCGCTCCACGAGCAGTCGCGACTCCTCGTCCACGTCCCCGACGAGGAAGGTGGCATTGGTGTCGCCGTGCACCCCGTCGATGTAGGCGGTGATGTCGATGTTGACGATGTCCCCGTCCTGCAGCTCCCGGTCGTCGGGGATGCCGTGGCAGATGACCTCGTTGACGCTGGTGCACAGGGACTTGGGGAAGTTTCGGTAACCCAGCGTGGACGGGTAGGCCCCGTGGTCCAGCATGAACTCGTGTCCCACGCGGTCGATCTCGTCGGTCGACACACCGGGGGCCACGACGGCGCCGGCGGCCTGGAGGGCTTGGGCGGCGATCTTCGAGGCGATCCGCATGCGGTCGATGGTGTCGGGGTCCTTCACCTCAGAGCCGGTGAACCGCTCCGGCGCCGGCCGGTCGACGTACTCCGGGCGCGCGATGCTGGCGGGCACGTCCCGGCGACCACTGATGTGGCCGGGGGCGACGGTTGCGTAGCGGATCGGCATACGGTGGAGTCTAGGCAGTCAGGTGAGCACGGAGACGACGGAGGGAGGCGTCCCCATGGCGTACTGGTACAACGTCGCGCGGGGTCGGGTCGAGGACGACAGCAACAAGAGCAAGGGTGAGGACCTCCTCGGCCCCTACGAGACCTACGCCGATGCCGAGCAGGCCCTGCAGCATGCGGCGGACAACACCGAGCGCTGGGACGACGAGGACCGGCGCTGGAACCAGGGCGACGCCGAGGAGGACTGAGGTCGGGCAGGGCTGACCCCCGGAGGACCGAACCGCGAGCTGACCCCCTGAACGAGACCGGGCGGCCCGCCGTGGAGTGCGGACCGCCCGGTTGTCGAGGACGTGGTGGCGCTAGCTGCCGACCAGGTCGCGCAGCGCTCCCTCCCACCGCCTGCGCAGCCGGTCCCGGTCGACGGAGCCGTCGAGGTGCTGGTGGGACAGCTGGATGCGTGTGCCGTCCCCGTCCCGGAAGGTCTGCAGGTCGACGAGGGTGGCGGGGGCGTCGGCGTCGGCGTGCCAGGACACCCGCACCTGTTCGCCGGGGTGGTAGCTGCGGACGACGCCGTGCGTGCCGTCCTGCGCGTGCCACGGTTCGCCCTTGCCACCGAGCATCGCGCCGGAGCCGAGGAGTGCCTCGATCCCTTCACGCTGGGTCAGTCGCTTCCACACCGCGTCCGGCGGCTGGGCCACGAACTGGCTCACCTCGATGCTGTCGGCGGCCTGCACGGTCGTCTGTCCTGCGGACTCGACCTCGTCCTCCGTGGGTGTCATCTGCGTCATCGCGCCTCCTTGACCGGCCCGTCGGCCTCGGCCCGACGGGCGCTGGATGTCGATGGGTCCAGCACAACACCGATGGGAGGGGTAGCACAATCCCAACGGCCGAATTGTCTCGGCGGACACGCCCGGGCGGCGTCAACGCCCGCGGCGGGCGCGCAGGTAGTCGGCGACGACGTACTCCCCCAGCCGGTCCAGGTCCGGGGTGAACACCCGCCCGCCGGCCCTGCGGGCCACCGCGTCGACGAACCGGGCGAGCCCCGGGTCGTCGCCGAGCATGAAGATGTTGAGGCTCACGCCGTAGCGGGCGAGCTCGTCCACCTGGGTGACGGTCGCCCGCAGCGTGGCCGCCGTCGTCGGCCACCTGAACTCGGGCAGGCCGCTCTCGTCCAGGTGGGCGGTCGGCTCGCCGTCGGTGACCACCAGCACGACCGGCTCCGCCCCCGGGTGCCGGCGCACGTGCCGGCCGGCCAGCATCAGGGCGTGCTGCAGGTTTGTGCCCTGCACCCACTCCGGTTCCGCCTCGGCGAGCTGGACGGGCGAGAGGCGGCGAGCGGCGAGGTTGAAGCCGATCACCTGCAGGGCATCCCCGCGGAAGCGCGTCTCGATGAGGTGGGAGAGCGCGAGCGCGGTCTGCTTCATCGGGCCCCACCGGCCCTCCTGCACCATCGAGAACGACATGTCGACGCACAGCGCCACCGCCGCCGACACGCGGCGCTCCGTCTCGGTGACCTCGAAGTCCTCCACGAGCAGCTGCACGCCACCGCCGCCGTCGGCCGTGAGCGTGTCCAGGTGCTGGGCGGCGCGGCGGCGCAGCGCGTTGCCCACCGTCCGGGCGGCGTCGAGGGGCAGCTCGTCCCCGAACTCCCAGGCCCGGGTCAGCCCGGTGGGCTCATCGGAGGACCCGGTGCGGTGCTCGTCGTGGTCGCCGTGGCCAGCGGCGTGCAGCTGCTCGAAGACCCGGCGCAGCGCCGTCTCCCCGAGCCGGCGGACCGCCCGCGGCGTGAGCCGCAGGCCCTCCTCGCCCCGCTCGAGGTAGCCCTGGCGCTCCAGCTCGCGCTCCAGCTGGCGCAGCGCCTCCAGGTCGCGGACCGCGGGTGCGCCGAGGCGCCGCTCCAGGGCCTCCACGTCGACGTCGTCGAGGGTGGACCAGGCGTGCCCCTGCTCGAGCTGCTCCCCGAGGGCCTCCAGGTCGGCGAGCTCCGCGACCGCCTCCACCGCCTCGCCGTAGCCGAGGGACGGGCCGCCGTGCATCGGGACGGCCCCGCGGCCGAGCCCCGGTCGCAGCGCCCGGAGGTTGTCCGCGAGCTGGGCCATCTCCGAGGCCAGGTCGGCGTCGGCGAGCGCATCGCTCATCAGCTGCGCCAACTCCGCGCGCTGCTCGGGGGACAGCGACGCCATGAGCCGGTCCGCGGCGGCCTGCCGGCGGGCGAGGGCGTCGATGAGCTCGTCCACGTCCCGGGGCTGCTCGGGGAAGAGGTCGCCGTAGCGCTCCATGAACTGCGCGAACCGGTCGGTCGTGTCCTCCCCGCGGGCGTGCGCGGCGAGCAGGGAGTTGAGGTCGGCGAGCATGTCCCGGATCCGCTCCAGCAGCTCCGGGTCACCTCCCGACAGCGCCTGCTTCAGCCCCGCGAACTGTGCGTCGAGGACCTCCGTGCGCAGCATCTCCCGGATCTGGTCGTATGCCGCCCGCGCCTCCGGTGAGTGCCACTGGTAGTCGGCCAGCGCCCGCACCGCGCTCGCCACCTGGTCGGGCAGCGTGGCGAGCTCCATCTCGGCCATGCGGGCGTCCTCGCCGGGCTCGGCGGCGAGGGTGTCCCGTTCGGCGGCCAGCGCCTGGTCCAGCAGCCCCCGCACCTGGTCGAGCGTGCCGCCCAGGTCCCCGCGCCGGCGTGCCTCGCGCCGCATCCGGCGCACCCGCTCGCGCAGGTCGTCCAGGCCCGCACGCCCGTCGAAGCCACGGCGCAGCAGGTCGTGCAGGGCGTCGCGCATGGTGCCGCCGGCGAGGACGTCTCGGCCGAGCTCGTCCAGGGCACCGCGCACGTCATACGGCGGTGCGAGCGGGTCCGGACCACCGCGCCACGGGCCGTAGCGGAAGCGTCCGTGGGGAGAGTCGGGGGAGTGCCCGGAATGCGGCCCGGACCAGCGCCGTGCCACGTCAGGCCTCGTAGACGACGCGGCCGTCGGGGGTGTCGGCGCTGCGCTTGTCGATGCGACGGGTGAGGTGCAGCCCCTCGAGCACCAGCTCCACGGCCGCGGCGACGTGGCCGCGGGAGGCGGAGTCGCCGTCGCCGAGCCGGTCGAGCACCTTGGACAGCCCGGGCACGCCGCCCAGCTGGTCGAGCAGCTCCGCCGCGGGCACCAGCTCGCCGGTCTCGACGACGGCTCCCTCGGCGAACCGGTCGGTGAACCCGGCGAGGTCGAGCCCGCCGAGCCGGGAGCGGAAGGTCTCCGCGACGGCCACGCGGAGCAGGTGCTCGAGCACCTCGCGCTCGCGACCCTCCTCGCCCATCTCGAACTCCACCTTGCCGAGCAGGGTGGGGATGACGCCGGGCACGTCGCAGACACGGGCGACCTGCTCTGGGTCCGCGGTGCGCGCCGAGCGGCGCAGGGCCGAGGCGCCGATGGCCTCGACGGCCGCGATGGCGAGCCGCGCGGACACCCCGGAGCGCTGGTCCACGGAGGGCGACTCCCGCAGGGCGCGGGTGAAGCGGGCCACGACCTCGACGAGGTGCTCGGGGACCTCGGCGACGGGCTGGGCCTCCTGCCCGACCAGCTCAACCTCGTCCTCGACGTCGAGCGGGTAGTGGGTGCGGATCTCCGCGCCGAACCGGTCCTTCAGCGGGGTGATGATGCGGCCGCGGTTGGTGTAGTCCTCCGGGTTCGCGGTGGCCACGAGCAGGACGTCCAGCGGCAGTCGAAGGGAGTAGCCGCGCACCTGGATGTCGCGCTCCTCCAGCACGTTGAACAGCGCCACCTGGATCCGCTCGGCGAGGTCGGGCAGCTCGTTGAGGCCGAAGATGCCCCGGTTGGACCGCGGCACGAGCCCGTAGTGGACGGTCTCCGGGTCACCCAGCGTGCGGCCCTGGGCCACCTTGACCGGGTCCACGTCACCGACCAGGTCGCCGACGCTGGTGTCGGGGGTGGCGAGCTTCTCCGTGTAGCGCTCGTCGCGGTGCCGCCAGACGATCGGCAGGTCCTCGCCGGCCTCCTCGGCGAGGCGTCGGCAGCGCAGGCACACCGGGGCGCTCGGCTCGTCGTCGATCTCGCAGCCGGCGACCGACGGGCTCCACTCGTCGAGCAGTCCGGCCAGCGTGCGCATCACCCGTGTCTTGCCCTGCCCGCGCTCACCGAGCAGGACGAAGTCGTGTCCGGCGAGCAGCGCCGTCTCGAGCTCGGGCAGCACCGTGTCGTCGAAGCCGACGATGCCGGGGAACGCAGGCTGTCCGGACCGCAGCCGCTCCAGGAGGTTCTCGCGGATCTCGGCCTTGACGGTGCGGGGCCGGTAGCCGGCCTCGCGCAGCTGTCCGAGCGTCTCGATGCGTGCCGCGTTGTCCACCACTTGACCCTACGTCGCGTCCCGGCGGTGCCGCGCCCGGGTTTTCGCTCTCCCGTTTCCGTCCCGGACCGCCGCGCCGGCCCGGGAGGCCACGATCAGCGGTGCACCTTGGGGATGACCTCCCGGCCGAACACCTCGATCCACTCGCGCTGGTTGCGCCCGACGTTGTGCAGGTAGACCCGGTCGAAGCCGAGGTCGACGAACTTCTGGATGTGCTCGCGGTGCAGGTCCGGGTCCGACGAGATGACCATGCGTCCCTGGAAGTCCTCCGCGCGCACCAGCCGCGCCATGGCCGCGAAGTCGTGGGGAGAGCGGATGTCGGCCTTGGCGAACTTCATCCCGCCGTTGGGCCACTCGGTCATCGCGTTGGCGAGCGCCTCCTCGTCGGTTGGCGCCCAGGACAGGTGCAGCTGGAGGATCCGCGGCATGGCGTCCGGGTCCTTGCCGGCCTCGCGGGCCCCCTCGGCGAACTTGGCGAACAGCCCGTCGATCTTCTCGAGCGGCGCACCCACGGTGATCATCCCGTCGGCGTGCCGGCCGGTGCGCTTGGCGTTCAGGGGACCGGCCGTGGCCACCAGCACGGGTGGCGCCGACTCCGGCATGGTCCACAGCCGGGTGGTCTCGTGCTTGAAGAACTCACCGGAGTGCTTGGTGTCCTTGCCCGCCAGCGAGGCGTCGAACAGGCCCTTGATCACGTCGATCGCCTCGAACATCCGGCGGGAGCGTTCGCCGGCCTCCGGCCAGTAGCCGGCGACCACGTGCTCGTTGAGTGCCTCGCCGGCGCCGATCCCGAGCCAGGTGCGGCCCGGGTACATCGCCTCCAGCGTCGCTGCTGCCTGCGCCACGAGTGCCGGGTGGAACCGGAAGGACGGGCACGTGACGCCCGGCCCGAGGTCACCGGTCGTGCGCTCCGCGACCGCGGTGAGCACGTTCCAGACGAAGGAGGCCTGGCCCTGCTGGGGGACCCATGGCTGGAAGTGGTCGGCCGCCATGCACCCGGAGAAGCCGTGCTGCTCGGCGAGCTCGGTGAGCTCGACCGCCTCGGTGGGGTGGAACTGCTCGAGCATCGCGGCGTATCCGATGGTGAGACTCATGGCCCCAACGTAGTGGCGGCCGGGAGCCGACGTGAGAACGTGCCGCCATGAACCAGTCCCTGTCCTCGACGTCCGCGACCGAGCCGGCGACCCTGTCCTCCCTCGAGCAGGAGGTGCTCGGCGCGGTCGACGACGACCAGGTCGTCCAGGACCTGCGCGACCTCGTGGCCATCCCGTCGGTGGGTGGGTCGGCGGCCGAGGCGGAGGCGCAGGAGTGGTGCGCCGCGCGCCTCGGTGACCTCGGTTGCGACGTGGACCGGTGGGACATCGACCTCGCCGGGCTCAGCGAGGTCCCCGGGCACCCCGGCGTGGAGGTCGAGCGCTGGAACGCGGTCGGCTGCGTGGGGGTGCTCGGCGGCACCTCCCAGCCCCCGTCGGGAGGAGCCGGTATGCCGGCCCTCGCCCTGTGCGCCCACACCGACGTCGTGCCTCCCGGTGACCTGCTCAGCTGGCCGGACGCCGACCCCTTCACCCTCCGGGTGATCGACGGGCTGGCGCACGGCCGCGGCGCCTGCGACATGAAGGGTGGGCTGGCCGCGATCCTCGGCGCGGTCTCGGCGCTCGCGCGCGCCGGGGTGCCGCTCCGTCGCCCGCTCGCCGTGCACACCGTCAGCGGTGAGGAGGACGGCGGGTTCGGCGCCTTCGCGACGCTGCGGCGCGGCCACCTGGCCGACAGCTGCGTCATCGTGGAGCCGACTGCCGGCACGATCATCCCCGTCAACGCCGGCTCGCTCACGTTCCGGCTGGAGCTGACCGGCCGCTCCACGCACGGGGCGACCAGGAGCCAGGGCGTCAGCGTCATCGACCTGCTGGAGGACGTGAGCGCCACCCTCCGCACCCTCGAGCGCGACCGAAACGCTTCACTGCCAGCGGAGTTCGCCCACCTCGACCTCGCGTGGCCGATCTCGGTGGGCATGGTGCACGCCGGGGACTGGGCGAGCTCGGTGCCGGACAAGCTGGTCGCGCACGGCCGGTTCGGCGTGCAGGTCGGGGAGGGCGTCGACTCGGCCCGCCGCGTCTTCGAGCGGGCGCTGGCGGATGCGGGGGAGCGCCACCCCTGGCTGCGGGACCACCCGGTCGAGGTCAGCTGGCCCGGAGGGGAGTTCGCGTCCGGCGCACTGCCGGCCGGGCACCCGCTGCTCGACGAGGTGACCACGGCGGTCACGGACCTCGGTGGCGACAGGCCGCGGGTGTGTGGGGCGCCGTACGGCTCCGACCTGCGCCACTACGCGGCCGCGGGGGTCGCCACGTTGCAGTACGGCCCCGGCGACATCCGGCGCGCCCATGCGCTGGACGAGCGGGTCGAGGTCGCCGAGGTGTTGCGCTGCGCCCGGGTCTACGCCCTCCTCGCCCTGCGCCAGTGCGCCTGACACCGCGCCCCTTCCCCACCGGTGTGGCGAGGACCACACCACCGGCCCCGGGGGAACGGCCCAGGGGGCGGGAGTCGTTCGGACCCCGTTGATACGGTCGCTGAACCCCAGACCAAGGAGTGTGTGTGACGAACAAACTGGTGCCGGCGGTATGTCTTGCGGCGGCCCTCGTGGGAGTGTCCGCCTGTGGTGCGGACCAGGCCGCGAGCAAGGGCCACCAGGACTCCTCCAAGGCGAGTGCAAGCGCGAGCGACGGGCAAGGGAAGGCGGGACAGCCGGGCGGCAAGCAGAGCATGCCCAAGCCGGACCTCACGGGGATCCCGAGCGTGGTGGCCACCGTCAACGGCACGAAGATCTCCAAGGGCCAGTTCGTCCGGGTCTACACCTCCCAGTTCCAGCAGCTGGCCATGCAGTCGCAGATGTCCGGGCAGAAGCTGGACCAGCACCGGCTCAAGAAGCAGGTGGCGCAGAGCATGGTGGGCTCGACCCTGCTGACGCAGGCCGCCGACAAGAGCGCCTACAAGCCGTCCTCGGCCGACGTCGACCACACCCTGACCGACCTGGCCCAGCAGAACGGCATGAAGTCGGGCCGGCAGCTGGTGGGGGAGCTCACCAAGCACGGGCAGAAGAAGTCCGCGATCATGGCGCAGGTCAAGGAGCAGACGAAGGTCAACCACCTCATCGTCCAGAAGGGTGGCAGCACCACGCCGACCACCCAGGAGCTCAAGCAGGCCTACCAGCAGCTGAGTCAGCAGGGCCAGGGCTCCAAGACCCCGTCGTTCCAGAAGATTCGGCCGCAGCTGACGCAGCAGCTGGAGGCACAGAAGCGCCAACAGGCCGCGCAGAAGGTGGTGCAGCAGCTGCGCCGGAAGGCCCACGTCACGATCAACATCTGACCCGAGTTCCCCGGTCGCGGGCGGGTCAGCGTGAGTCAGGAGTCGAAGCTGTGCTCGGGGCCCGGGAAGGCACCCGAGGCGACGTCGGCGGCATACGACCGTGCGGCGTCGGTCAGCACGGTGCGCAGGTCGGCATACTGCTTGACGAAGCGCGGCATCCGTCCTGCCCGCAGGCCCGCCAGGTCGGTCCACACCAGGACCTGCGCGTCGCAGTCCGGTCCGGCGCCGATGCCGACCGTGGGGATGCGCACGGCGCGGGTCACCTCGGCCGCGACCGGGGCCGGGACCATCTCCATGACGAGCGCGAACGCCCCCGCCGCCTCGAGGGCCCGAGCGTCCTCGAGCAGCCGCGCGGCACCGGCGCCGCGGCCCTGCACCCGGTAGCCGCCGAGGGTGTGCTCGCTCTGCGGGGTGAAGCCGACGTGCGCCATGACCGGGATGCCCGAGCGGGTCAACAGCTCCACAGCGGGTGCCATGTGCGCGCCGCCCTCGAGCTTGACCGCGTGCACGCGCGCCTCCTTCATGAAGCGCGTCGCGGTGGCCAGCGCCTGCTCGGGCCCGGCCTGGTAGGACCCGAACGGCAGGTCCGCGACCACCAGCGCCCGGCGCGCCGCGCCCGCGACCGCGCGCGCCAACGGCACCAGCTCGTCGACGGTCACCGGCACGGTCGTGTCGTAACCCAGGACGTTGTTGCCCGCGGAGTCGCCCACCAGCAGCACGGGTATGCCGGCCTGGTCGAAGATCTCGGCGGCGTACTGGTCGTAGGCGGTCAGCATCGCCCACCGCTGCCCACCCTCCTTCATCGCCAGCAGGTGCGGGATGCGCACGCGGCGAGGTGGCGCGCCGGCGGAGGCCCCCGGTCCTGTGGGTCCGCCCCCCACGTCGGGGCCGGCGGAGGTGCCGCCGTAGGGACTGGGCTGCTCGGCCACCTCGCTCAGCTCCGGGACGGCTGCTCGCCGCGGTAGTGGTTGGTGATCGGCAGCCGGCGGTCCCGCCCGAAGGCGAGGGGGGAGATCTTGGGGCCGGGCGCGAACTGCCGGCGCTTCCACTCCGCCCGGTCGATCAGGGCCGTCACCCGCTCGACGACCTCGGGGTCGAAGCCGGCCTCGACCAGCTGCTGGCGACCGTCGGCGTGCTCGACGTAGCGGTCGACCAGCGCGTCGAGGACCTCGTAGGGCGGCAGGCTCTCCTGGTCGACCTGTCCCGGCCGCAGCTCGGCGGAGGGGGCCTTGGTGATCGAGTTCTCCGGGATGGGTGGGGTCTCGCCGCGGCGCTCGGCCTCGGCGTTGCGCCACTTCGCCAGCTCCCACACCAAGGTCTTGGGCACGTCCTTGAGCGGTGCGTAGCCGCCGGCGGCGTCGCCGTAGATGGTGGAGTAGCCGGTCGCCAGCTCGCTCTTGTTGCCCGGCGCCAGCACGAGGTGGCCCTCCTGGTTGGACAGGCCCATGAGGATGACGGCGCGGCACCGAGCCTGCAGGTTCTCCTCCGCCACGCCAGTCAGGCCGAGCGGCTCCAGGAACGCCTTGACCATCCCGGCGATGGGCTGGACCCGGTAGTTCAGCCCGGTGCGGCGGGCGAGCTCGGCCGCGTCGGAGCGGGAGTGCTCGCTGGAGTAGTCGCTGGGCATCGAGACGCCGTGGACGTTCTCGGCGCCGAGGGCGTCGCAGCTGAGGCTGGCGACGAGGGCCGAGTCGATCCCCCCGGACAGGCCCACGATGACGCTGCGCATGCCGTTCTTGCGCACGTAGTCGCGCAGGCCGAGCGTCACCGCGGTATAGACCTCTCCCACGCCGTCGAGGCGAGGGGCCTGCTCGGCCCGGGTCCCGGCATACGTCCCGAAGGGGGCGCCGGCGCGCTCACCGGACCGAGCCGACTCGAGCGTCACGTGCTGCACGCCCGCGGGCGGGTCGACCGGGTCGACGGTGCTCGGTGCCAGGTCGAGGTCGAGCACGAGCAGGTCCTCGTTGAACTGTGGTCCGCGGGCCAGCACCGTGCCCTCGCGGGAGACCACCAGGGAGTCGCCGTCGAAGACCAGCTCGTCCTGGCCGCCGACCAGGTTGAGGTAGGCCAGGGTGCACTCGGCCTGCCCGGCGCGGCGGGCGACCAGTTCGTAGCGGACGTCGTCCTTGTCCTGCTCGTAGGGCGACCCGTTGACCACCAGCAGCAGCTCCGCGCCCGCCTCGCAGGTCAGGGCCACCGGGCCGCCCTCCTGCCACAGGTCCTCGCAGATGGCGAGTGCCACGTCCACCTCGCCGACGCGGACCACCGTGAGCTCCGTGCCGGGGGCGAAGATGCGGGCCTCGTCGAAGACGCCGTAGGTGGGCAGATGGTGCTTGGCGTAGCGGGCCACGACCCGACCGTCGTGCAGCACGGCGGCGCAGTTCTGCGGCAGCACCCGGCCGGGGTCGGTGTCGGTCGTGCCGGCGGGGGCCTCGTCGAGGTAGCCGAGAACGACCGGCAGCGCGCCGAGCCCGTCGGCGGCGAGGTCCCGGGCGAGCTGCTCCAGCGTCGCGCGGGAGGCGTCGACGAAGGAGCGCCGCAGGGCGAGGTCCTCCACCGGGTAGCCGGTCAGCACCATCTCCGGGAAGGCCACGAGGTCGGCGCCCTGCTCGGCGGCGCGTCGGCTCCAGGCGCGCACCATCTCCGCGTTGCCGGCGAGGTCTCCGACGGTGGGGTCCACCTGGGCCAGGGCCAGTCGCATCTGAGCCATGCCGTGGAGCCTATCGACGGTCCGCCGGGGCCGCTGACCGGCACGGGCCGCCCTCGGCTGACCTCGTAGGGTCAGGCCTGTGACGGCATACGACGACATCGTTCTGGGGGCCGGGCACAACGGCCTCACCGCGGCGGCCTACCTCGCCCGGGCCGGCCGGCGCGTCCTGGTCCTCGAGCAGGCCGACCACGTCGGTGGCGCGGCGGTGAGCGCCTCGCCCTTCCCGGGGGTCGACGCCCGCCTGTCCCGCTACAGCTACCTGGTCTCGCTGCTGCCACGGCAGGTCATCGAGGAGCTGGACCTGGACCTGCGGCTCGTGCGCCGCCGGTACTCCTCGTTCACGCCAGTGGCCGGGGATCCCGGGCGCGGGCTGCTCGTCGACAACGGCGACGCGGAGGCGACGGCTCGCTCCTTCCGTCGGGTCACCGGCAGCGATGCGGATCACCAAGCGTGGCAACGCTTCTACGACCGTATGACGTCCCTCGCCGAGCGCGTGTTCCCCACCGTCCTCGAGCCGCTGCGCAGCGCCAAGGAGGTCCGTGACCTGGTCGGGGACGACGAGCTGTGGGAGGCAGTGGTCGAGCGGCCACTGGGGGAGGTGCTGCGCTCCACGTTCGGCGACGACACGGTCCGCGGCACCGTGGCGACCGACGGGCTGATCGGCACCTTCGCCGACCTCGACGACGACCGCCTGCGGCAGAACGTGTGCTTCCTCTACCACCTCATCGGTGGCGGCACCGGTGACTGGGACGTGCCGGTCGGCGGCATGGGGGCGGTCTCGGAGGCGTTGGCGCGCAAGGCCGCTGCGGCCGGCGCCGAGCTCCGCACGGGGGCCACCGTGGTGTCGGTGGACCCGGCCGGCACGGTGGTCTGGCAGGAGGACGGCCGGCAGCGGGACGCCACCGGGCAGTCCGTGCTCGCGGCGCTCGCCCCGGCCACCCTCAACACCCTGCTCGAGCGCGCCGGCGCCCAGCCGCTGCCCACCGAGGAGGCGCCCGAGGGCGCGCAGCTGAAGGTCAACCTGCTGCTGTCGCGGTTGCCGCGGCTCAAGGACCGCTCGGTCGACCCGGCGGCCGCCTTCTCCGGGACCTTCCACCTGAACGAGTCGTTCGCACAGCTGCAGGAGGCGCAGCGGGTCGCGGAACAGGGCCGGTTGCCCGAGCTGCTGCCGTGCGAGATCTACTGCCACACCCTGTCGGACCGCTCCATCCTCGGGCCGGCACTCGCCGCGACGGAGGCGCAGACGCTCACCGTGTTCGGCCTGCACACCCCGGCACGGCTCTTCCGGCAGGACAACGAGGCGCGTCGGGAGCAGGCGTTGCGGGCGACGCTGGCGTCGATCAACAGCGCCCTCGACGAGCCGATCGAGGACGTCCTCCTCCGCGACGCGGACGGCAACCCCTGCCTGGAGGTGCGCTCCCCGGTGGACCTCGAGGGCGACGTCGGCCTCCCCGGCGGCAACATCTTCCACCGGTCGCTGCAGTGGCCCTGGGCCGAGGCCGAGTCCGAGGTGGGCACCTGGGGCGTGGAGACGGCACACGAGCGGGTGCTGCTGTCCGCGGCCGGTGCCCGCCGCGGCGGCGGGGTGAGCGGCATCCCCGGCCACAACGCCGCCCGGGCCGTGCTGCAGCGACAGCGCTAGCCGGCGGGACACGACCGGCGGCCCGCACCGGCACCCGACGCGATGAGGCAGGATCGGCACATGGATCGTCAGCAGGAGTTCGTGCTCCGGACCATCGAGGAACGCGACATCCGGTTCGTGCGGCTGTGGTTCACCGACGTGCTGGGCACCCTGAAGTCGGTGGCTGTCGCGCCGGCCGAGCTGGAGGGAGCCTTCGCCGAGGGGATCGGCTTCGACGGCAGCGCGATCGAGGGGTTCGCCCGGGTCTTCGAGGCGGACATGCTGGTCCGTCCGGACGCCGGCACCTTCCAGCTGCTTCCCTGGCGCGGTGACAACCCGGGCACCGCGCGGATGTTCTGCGACATCGTGATGCCCGACGGCACCCCCAGCTTCGCCGACAGCCGGCACGTGCTGCAGCGGGCACTGTCGCACGCGGCCGACCTCGGGTTCGCCTTCTACACCCACCCCGAGATCGAGTTCTTCCTCTTCGAGCTCGGCACCGAGCCGGGGCGCCGCCCGGTGCCGGTGGACCAGGCCGGCTACTTCGACCACGTGCCGCACGGCACCGGCCACGACTTCCGCCGCGCGGCGATCACCATGCTCGAGAGCATGGGCATCTCGGTCGAGTTCAGCCACCACGAGGGGGCACCGGGGCAGAACGAGATCGACCTGCGCTATGCCGACGCGCTGACCACGGC
Organism: Segeticoccus sp.; assembly: GCF_035708005.1. Taxonomy (NCBI): domain Bacteria; kingdom Bacillati; phylum Actinomycetota; class Actinomycetes; order Micrococcales; family Intrasporangiaceae; genus Segeticoccus; species Segeticoccus sp. The sequence continues at coordinate 19,706 of NZ_DASSTI010000100.1, forward strand.
GGACAACATCATGACCTTCCGCACGGTGATCAAGGAGGTGGCGCTCGAGCAGGACATCTTCGCCTCCTTCATGCCGAAACCCCTGGCGGATGAACCCGGTTCGGGCATGCACACCCACCTGTCCCTGTTCGAGGGGGACCGCAACGCGTTCCACGAGGCCGGCGCTCCCTACAAGCTGAGCAAGGTCGGCCGGCAGTTCATCGCGGGGCTGCTGCGGCACGCGCCGGAGATCTCGGCGGTGACCAACCAGTGGGTCAACTCCTACAAGCGGCTCTGGGGCGGCGGTGAGGCGCCGGCGCACATCTGCTGGGGTCACAACAACCGCAGCGCGATGGTGCGGGTGCCGATGTACAAGCCGTTCAAGGGGCAGAGCACCCGCATCGAGGTGCGCACCCTGGACTCCGCGTGCAATCCCTACCTCGCGTATGCCGTGCTCCTTGCCGCGGGTCTGAAGGGGATCGAGGAGGGCTACGACCTGCCGCCGGAGGCCGAGGACGACGTCTGGTCACTCACCGAGGGGGAGCGCCGGGCCATGGGCATCGATCCGCTGCCGCTGTCGTTGCACGAGGCCCTGGTCAACATGGAGCGCAGCGAGCTCGTCGCTGAGACGCTGGGGGAGCACGTCTTCGACTTCTTCCTGCGCAACAAGCGCCGGGAGTGGGACGACTACCGCGGCCAGGTCACCCCGTTCGAGCTCGAGCGCTACCTGCGCAGCCTCTGACCGTGCCGACGTCCGCGCAGGTGACGGCGGGCACGCTCGCCCGGCACGGGTTCTCCGACGCCCGCAGCGCACTCAAGCGCTGGGACGAGCTGACGTCTGCCGCACCGGACCTGGCCACCGACCGCCTGCTGGGCCGGTTGTCCGCCGTGGCCGACCCCGACCTCGCCCTGCTCACCCTGGTCCGGCTGGAGGAGGCGCTGCTCGACGGCGGCCACGACGCGGTCCGGGCCGAGCTCGCCGAGGCCCTCAGCGTGGACGAGCTCACCACCCGTCGCCTGCTCGCCGTGCTCGGCGCCAGCGGGGCCCTGGGCGACCACCTCGTGCGCCACCCGGAGCACTGGCGCCGGCTGCGTGACGCGCGCCCCCGCTCGCCCGAGGAGCGCCGCCACGCGCTGGTTGCGACGGTGACCGGTGACGCCGACGGTGCCGGCACGGCATACGACCGGCTGCGCATCGGCTACCGCGAGCAGCTGCTGGGCATCGCGGCACTGGACCTCACGGCGGAGGACCCGGTCGCCACCATGCCGGAGACCGCCGCCGCTCTCGCCGACCTCGCGTCCGCGGCCCTGGCCGCCGCCCTGGAGATCGCCCGGACGGAGGCGGACGGCGACGCCGCGCTGTGCCGGCTGGCGATCATCGGGATGGGCAAGTGCGGGGGCCGGGAGCTCAACTACGTCAGCGATGTCGACGTCCTGTTCGTCGCCGAGCCGGCGGAGGGAGCCGACGAGGACGAGGCGATCTCGGTGGCCACCCAGCTGGCGACGGCGCTGATGCGCGCCTGCTCCGCCTCGACCGGAGAGGGGGCCCTGTGGGCGGTCGACGCGGCGCTGCGCCCCGAGGGACGCGACGGCCCGCTCGTGCGCACCCTCGCCAGCCACCGGCACTACTACGAGCGGTGGGCCAAGACCTGGGAGTTCCAGGCGCTGCTCAAGGCGCGCGTCGTCGCCGGGGACGAGCAGCTCGGGGCGGCGTGGCTCGACACGGTGCGCCCGCTGGTGTGGAGCGCCGCCAGCCGCGAGCACTTCGTCGTCGACGTCCAGGCCATGCGGCGCCGGGTCGAGGAGCACGTGCCGCCGGCCGAGGCCGAGCGCCAGCTCAAGCTGGGCCGGGGTGGTCTGCGCGACATCGAGTTCAGCGTGCAGCTGCTGCAGCTGGTGCACGGACGCTCGGACGAGACGCTGCGCTCGGGCACCACCCTCGACGCGCTGGCGGCCCTGTCGGACGGCGGGTACGTCGGCAGGGACGACGCCGCGGTGCTGGACCACGCCTACCGGTGGTTGCGCTCACTGGAGCACCGCATCCAGCTGCACCGCATGCGGCGCACGCACCTCGTGCCGACCGGGGAGGAGGACCTGCGCCGGCTGGGCCGCTCGCTCGGGCACCGCACCGACCCGGCCAGCTGGGTGACCGCCGAGTGGCGCCGGCAGGCGCGGGAGGTGCGCCGGCTGCATGAGCGGCTCTTCTACCGGCCGCTGCTCGAGGCCGTCGCCGGACTGAGCACCGACGAGGTGCGGCTGTCGCCGGAAGCGGCACGAGAACGCCTGTCCGCCTTGGGTTTTCGCGACCCCGCCGGAGCCATGCGGCACCTGGAGTCGCTCACGACCGGGCTCAGCCGGCGCGCGGCGATCCAGCGCACCCTGCTGCCGGTCATGCTCGGCTGGTTCGCCGACGAGGCCGACCCGGACGCCGGGCTGCTGGCGTTCCGCCGGCTCAGTGACGCGCTCGGGACGACGCACTGGTACCTCAAGATGCTGCGCGACGAGGGCCGTGCCGCGGAGCGCCTCGCGCACGTCCTCGCCAGCAGCCGGTATGCCGGTGACCTCCTGTTGCGTGCCCCCGAGTCGGTGGCCCTGCTGGGCGCCGACCGCGGCCTGGAACCGCGCGACCGGGACGCGCTGCTGCGCACCATGCGGGCCGCGGCGGGCCGGCAGGCCGACCTGGCCGCGTCGGTGGAGGCGGTCCGTGTGCTGCGCCGACAGGAGCTGCTGCGCATCGCGATCGCCGACATCGTCGACGGGCTGGGCGTGCCCGGTGTCGCCGAGGCGCTGACCGCGCTGACCGAGGCGACGCTGCAGGCGGTGCTCGAGGCCGTGACCGCGGCGGTGGAGGCCGAGACCGGGGACGCGCTCGGCACGCGGCTGGCCGTGATCGGCATGGGCCGCCTCGGCGGTGGCGAGCTCGGCTACGCCAGCGACGCCGACGTGCTCTTCGTCCACGAGCCCCTCCCTGGGGCGGACCCGCAGCGGGCGCAGCAGCAGGCCACCTCGATCGCCCAGGAGCTCACCAAGCTGCTCAAGGGCAGCGGCCCCGACCCGGCGCTCGTCGTCGACGCCGACCTGCGCCCGGAGGGCCGGCAGGGACCGATCATCCGGACGCTGGACTCCTACCGCGCCTACTACGACCGCTGGTCGTCCCCGTGGGAGGCCCAGGCGCTCCTGCGCGCCCGCCCGGTCGCCGGCGACGACACGCTGGGCGCCGCCTTCGCACGACTCATCGACCCGTTGCGCTGGCCCGCCGGGGGCCTGTCCGCCGAGGCGCTGCGCGAGGTGCGCACCCTCAAGGCGCGGATGGAGGCCGAGCGGCTGCCCCGCGGCGCCGACCCCAAGACCCACTTCAAGCTCGGCCGCGGCGGGCTGTCCGACGTGGAGTGGACCGTGCAGCTGCTGCAGATGCAGCACGCGCACGAGGTGCCGGCGCTGCGCCGCACCGGCACGGTGCCGGCCCTGGAGGCCGCGGCGGCGGCCGGGCTGCTCACCGAGGACGACGCCCACGCCCTCATCGACGCCTGGCAGATGGTGGCGGCCCTGCGCAACGCCTCGGTGCTGTGGCGCGGCCGTCCGGTCGAGTCGCTGCCCAGCGACCTGCGCGATGCCGACGGGGTTGGCCGGCTGGTCGGGCGCCGCCCCCTGCACGGCTGGGAGCTCGACGAGGCCTACCGCCGGGTCGCACGGCGGGCCCGGCGGGTCATGGAGCGGACCTTCTACGGGCGCTGACCCGCCTGAACCACGCGGTCACCACCCCTGCGGACCGCCCGTGCGGCAGGGGAGCGGGCACCGGCGTGAGACGGGACGGAAGGTGAGCGGCCGGCATACCTAGACTGGGGGCGTGACCGCCCGGATCGACCTGCGAGGCCGCGCGCTCGAGACGCGCGACCTGCGGGAGACGCTGCCCCGTGCCGAGCTGGACGTGGAAGCTGCCCTGGCCGCGGTCCATCCCCTCATCGAGGACGTGCGCCTGCGGGGCGCCGCGGCCATCCGCGACCTGGGGGAGCGGTTCGACGGGGTGCGGCCCACGCAGATCCGCGTGCCGGCGCACGTGCTCGCCAGCGCCCTCGAGCAGCTCGACCCGGCTGTGCGCGCGGCGCTGGAGGAGTCGATCCGACGCGCTCGCGCGGTGCACGCCGACCAGCGGCGCACCGACGTCACGACCCACGTCGTCCCCGGCGGCACGGTCACCGAGCGGTGGGTGCCGGTGGGCCGGGTCGGCCTCTACGTCCCCGGGGGCCAGGCGGTCTACCCCAGCAGCGTGGTGATGAATGTCGTTCCGGCGCAGCTCGCCGAGGTGGGGTCACTGGCGGTCGCCAGCCCACCGCAACGCGACAACTCCGGGGTCTTCACCGGCTACCCGCACCCGACGATCCTCGCGGCGTGCGCGCTGCTCGGTGTCGAGGAGGTCCACACGGTCGGCGGCGCCCAGGCGATCGCGATGTTCGCCCACGGCGCCCGCGAGGACGGCCCGGAGGGCACCAACACCGGCGCTGTCGTCTGCGAGCCGGCCGACCTCGTGACCGGTCCCGGCAACGTGTGGGTGACCGCGGCCAAGCGGGCGCTCAAGGGCCTGATCGGCATCGACGCCGAGGCGGGACCGACCGAGATCGCGATCCTGGCCGACGACTCCGCCGACGCCGACCACCTCGCCTCCGACCTGATCAGCCAGGCCGAGCACGACGTGCTCGCCGCCTCCGTCCTCGTCACCGACAGCGAGCCGCTCGCCGCCGCGGTCGAGCAGGCCCTCGACCGCCGCGTCGCCGCCACGAAGCACACCGAGCGGATCCGCGCGGCGCTGAGCGGCCCACAGTCCGGGATCGTGCTCGTCGACAGCCTCGACGACGGGGTGCGCGTCGTGGACGCCTACGCCGCCGAGCACCTCGAGATCCAGACCCGCGACGCCGCCGCGGTCGCGGCCCGGATCCGCAACGCCGGCGCAATCTTCGTCGGCCCGTGGGCGCCGGTCAGCCTCGGCGACTACTGCGCCGGGTCCAACCACGTGCTGCCGACCGGCGGCTGCGCCTGCCACAGCAGCGGCCTGTCGGTGCAGTCCTTCCTGCGCGGGATCCACGTCGTGGACTACACCCGCGACGCGCTGCAGGACGTCGCCCACCACGTCGTCGCCCTCGCCCAGGCCGAGGACCTGCCGGCACACGGCGAGGCGGTCACCGCCCGGTTCGAGGACGGATCGGCGTGAGCCCCGCCGAGGGGGGCGGCCGCGACGACGCGACCGTGGGGGAGCTGCTGCGCCCGGACCTGCGCGGCTCCACCCCGTACGGCGCCCCACAGCTCGACGTGCCGGTCGCCCTGAACACCAACGAGAACGCGTATGCCGTCCCGCAGGTCGTCGTCGACGCGGTCGTCGAGGCGGTGGCCGGGGTGGCGCAGGAGCTGAACCGCTACCCCGACCGCGAGTTCACCCGGCTGCGCCGCATGCTGGCCAGCTACCTCACCACGGTGACCGGCGTCGCGGTCGGCGAGGCCCAGGTGTGGGCCGGCAACGGCTCCAACGAGGTGCTGCTGCACCTGCTCCAGGCCTTCGGCGGCCCGGGACGGCGGGCACTCGGCTTCACCCCGGCATACTCCATGCACCCCGTGATCACCCGCACCGTCGGCACCCAGTGGGTGGACGGCCTGCGCGGGGTGCAGGGACAGGGCGAGTTCGACCTCGACGCCGACTCGGCGGTGCGGCAGGTGCTGCAGCACGACCCGCAGCTGGTGTTCCTGTGCTCGCCGAACAACCCGACGGGCACGGCCGTCGGCCTCGACGTGGTGGAGGCCGTCTACGAGGCGGCGCCCCGGGCGCTGGTGGTCGTCGACGAGGCCTACGCGGAGTTCGCCCGGCCGGGCACGCCCAGCGCGCTGACGCTGCTGGAGGGCCGCGAGCGGCTCGTCGTGACGCGCACGATGAGCAAGGCGTTCGCGCTCGCCGGCACCCGGCTCGGCTACCTTGCCGCGGCCCCGGCCGTGACCGACGCCCTGCGGCTGGTCCGCATGCCCTACCACCTGTCGGCGCCGACGCAGGCGATCGCCTGCGCCGCGCTGGACCACGTCGACGCGCTGCTGGCGACGGTCGAGCAGATCAAGGCCCAGCGCGACCGGATCGTCGACGAGCTCACCGAACTCGGCTTCCGACCTGTGCCGAGCGACGCCAACTTCGTCCTGTTCGGTGGTGTCGCCGACGAGACGGCACTGTGGACCGCCCTGCTCGACCACGGCGTGCTGGTGCGCGACGTCGGTCTGCGGCACCATCTGCGGGTGACGGCCGGTACCCCGGAGGAGACCGGTACCTTCCTGGCGGCGCTGCGCGCGCTGACCCCGACCCACCTGCAGGAGCAGCCAGCATGAGTCTCGACGACGACGTGAGGGCCCGGCCCGCCACGAGCGACGGCACGGCCCGCGCCCACCGCACCGCGACGCTGCACCGGACCACCACGGAGAGCTCGGTGCGCCTGTCGCTCGACCTCGACGGCACCGGGGCCGCCGAGGTGAGCACAGGGGTGCCGTTCTACGACCACATGCTGGCCTCGCTGGCCAAGCACAGCCTCATCGACCTGCAGGTCGATGCCAGCGGCGACGTCGAGGTCGACGCGCACCACACCGTGGAGGACGTGGCGATCGTGCTCGGCGACGCGTTCCGCGAGGCCCTCGGCGACAAGCGGGGGATCAGCCGGTTCGGTGACGCGACGGTGCCCCTGGACGAGGCGCTGGTGCAGGCCGTGGTCGACGTGGCCGGCCGGCCGTACGTCGTGCACACCGGAGAGCCCGACGGTCAGGTCTACGCGCTCATCGGCGGGAACTACGCCGGCTCGCTGACCCGGCACGTGCTCGAGAGCTTCGCCCACCACGCCGGTATCGCCCTGCACGTGCGGGTGCTGTCCGGGCGGGACCCGCACCACCTGGTGGAGGCCCAGTTCAAGGCGGTGGCTCGTGCGCTGCGCGCGGCGGTGGCCCCCGATCCCCGCGTCGCCGGGGTGCCCAGCACCAAGGGCGCCCTCTGAGTGGTCACCGCCGCCTCACGTCGCTCGCACGGTCTGCTGCTCAGCCGCGGCCCGGCGGTGACCGTCACCTCGTGGGCTCGCCGCGGAGTCGTCCCGGTGCGGGTGCACGAGCTGGAGCCGTGGGTCGCCGTCGTGCCCGACGGACCCTCGGCCGCACGACCGCCGTATGACGAGTCGTTGCGGGTCCTCGCGGCGCGCCCGGTGGCCTCGCGGATGCGGCCGTCGGTCGGCTGCTTCGTGATCGACCGGGCCGCCGTGGTCACGGTCCACCCGCCCGGCTGGCGACCGGTCCAGCGGTGGGTGCTGTGGCACCCGGACCACGGCGTCGCCCGCGTGCCCGACCTGCCCCTGGCCCGACCGGGGGACATCGCCCGTGCCGTCGGCGCCCCTGCGCGGACCACCGAGGGGGTGGTCCGGGACGCGTTGCGGACCCCCGCCCCCGACGCGCTCACCCTGCTGGAGGGTCTGATGGAGGTGCTGCGGCTGCCCGGGTTCCGGCTGCTCGCCGCCGCACGCGGCGCCGCGGCGGTCGGCACGCTCGTCGAGCCGGAGCCGCGGCACGTGGACCGGTTCGAGCGGACCGTGCACCACGAGGCGTTCATGCGGGCGGAGCTGGAGGACCGACTGTGACCCACTGCGACGTGGTCGTCCTGGACTACGGCAGCGGGAACCTGCGCTCGGCGGTGCGGATGCTCGAGCGGGTGGGGGCGCACGTCGAGCTCACCGCGGACCCCGACCGAGCGCTGGCCGCGGAGGGGCTGTTCGTGCCCGGGGTGGGTAACTTCCACGCGTGCCTGCGTGGGCTGCGGGCGGTCGACGGACCGCGGCTGGTCGCCGAGCGGTTGGCCGCCGGCCGGCCGGTCATGGGGATCTGTGTCGGGATGCAGGTGCTCTTCGCCGGGTCCGACGAGCCGAACGAGGACGGTGCCGAGCCCGGCCTGGCGGTGTGGCCGGCCCGGGTCGAGCGGCTCGCCGCGCCGGTGGTGCCCCACATGGGGTGGTCCCGAGTGCAGGTGCCGGAGGGTTCCCGCCTGTTCGCCGGCGTGGCCGCGGAGCACTTCTACTTCGTCCACTCCTACGCCGCGCGGCACTGGCCCTCGCCGCCGCCGGGCGCCTGCGTCAGCTGGGCCGACCACGGGGGGCCGTTCGTGGCCGCCGTCGAGGACGGCCCGTTGTGGGCGACCCAGTTCCACCCGGAGAAGTCGGGCGATGCGGGCGCGCGGCTCCTCGAGAACTGGGTGCGGTCACTGCAGCCGGCCCGCGAACCGACCACCTCAGCTGAGAGAGGACACGATGACTGACAAGCCGAGGCTGGAGCTGCTGCCGGCCGTGGACGTCGCCGACGGGCAGGCAGTGCAACTGGTGCAGGGTGTCGCCGGCAGCGGCGGCCAGTTCGGCGATCCGCTTGCGGCGGCGCTGAATTGGCAGGAGCAGGGTGCGGAGTGGTTGCACCTGGTCGACCTCGACGCGGCCTTCGGGCGCGGCTCGAACGCCGGGCTGCTCGCCGAGATCGTCGGCAAGCTCGACATCGCGGTGGAGCTGTCCGGCGGCATCCGCGACGAGGAGTCACTGCGGTCGGCGCTTGCGACCGGGTGCCGTCGGGTCAACGTCGGCACCGCCGCCCTGGAGGACCCGGAGTGGACCGCCGCCGCAATCGCCGAGCACGGGGACCGCGTCGCGGTCGGCCTCGACGTCCGCGGCACCACCTTGGCGGCACGTGGCTGGACCCGCGAGGGCGGCGACCTCTGGGAGACCCTCGCCCGCCTGGACCGGGAGGGCTGCTCCCGCTACGTCGTCACCGACGTCGCCAAGGACGGGATGCTCAAGGGCCCCAACCTCGAGCTGCTGCGGGCGGTGTGCGCGCGCACCGACCGTCCGGTCGTGGCCTCGGGCGGCGTGTCCACGGTGGCCGACCTGACCGCGATCCGTGAGCTGGTGCCGGACGGCGTCGAGGGAGCCATCATCGGCTCCGCCCTCTACCGCGGGGCGTTCACGCTGCCGCAGGCGCTCGAGGCGGCGGGACGGCCATGACGGGCCCCAGCGGCGCTGACGGCACTGACACTGCCGGGATCCCTTGGGAGGGCCGACAGCTCGGCGGAACCGGTTTCGACGGCGACACCGGAGCGGCCGATCCAGCGCTGCTCGAGGCGATCCGCAACCAGGACACGACGGGGGAGCGCCCACTGCTGGCGGCGATCGCCACCGCGAGGTGGCTGGTCCCGATCGTCGCCACCGCTGCGGAGACCACCACGGCGGCGGGCACCGGCACGACGGCGGAGAAGTCGACCGAGATGGCCGCCGTCACGCTCACCGCTCCCGACGGACAGCGCGCCCTGCCGATCTTCAGCGGGACGGACGCCCTGCACCAGTGGGACCCCTCCGCGCGACCCGTGCCGGTCACGGCTGCGCGGGCCGCTCAGGCCGCGGTGCAGGAGCGGTGCCAGGTGCTCGTGATCGACCCTCGTTCGGCACACGAGCGGGCGCTGCGGCCCAGCATGCTGTGGGCGCTGGCCATGGGCCGGGAGTGGTTGCCCGCCCACGAGGACCCCTTCGTCACCGACGCAGTGACGCGGGCGGTGGCGGAGGAGCCGGACGTGGTCACCTGTCGCAACGAGCCGGGGGAGCCCGTCGGCACCCTGCGCGTGGTGTTGCACCTGCGCCCCGGGCTCAGTCCCAAGCAGCTCGAGGGCCTGGTCACCCGCCTCGGTGAACGCATCGCCCTCGACGGCGAGACCCGCGCCCGCATCGACGGCATCGCCTTCTCCGTGCGCCCCGCCTGAGGACTGCCCGCCGACCCGGCCTGCCCCAGTGAGCGCGCGGTGCGCTCTTCGCGCCAGCCGTCCGTGCCCCCTGCCCACAGACACAGGTATGCCGTGCCTCAACGGTGAGGCACGGCATACCTGCTCGCGCGGTGCGGGTCAGCGGCAGTGGACCGCCCGCGAATCGGGGTCAGCTCTCGCCCATGCCCTCGGCGGGCTCCGCGACGGACTGCTTGCCCGTCACCTTGGACTCGATCTGCTTGCCGACCTCGGCGTCGATGTTCTTCCAGTAGTCCAGCGCGCGCTGGAGCACCTCGTCGCGGACCCCGCCCAGCAGCGAGCCGCTGACCTGGTCGACCAGGCGCTGCCGCTGTCCGTCGTCCATGACCTCGCGCACGAGCGCGCCCGGCTGGCCGAAGTCGTCGTCCTCGGAGTGCAACTGGTAGGCGCTGCGCACCAGGTCGCCGTCGACCTCCCAGCTGGTGTCGGTGGCGCCGGTCTGGTCGGACCAGCCACGACCGTAGCTGTTCGGGGCGTAGACCGGGGCGTTGCCACTGTGCTCGAAGGCCATCTGGCCGTCGAACATGTAGGTGTTGACCTCGATCCCGTGACGCGGCCGGTTCACCGGGAGTTGGTGGAAGTTCGTGCCGATCCGGTTGCGCTGCGCGTCGTGGTAGGCGAAGGCACGGCCCAGCAGCATCTTGTCGGGGGACAGGCCGATGCCGGGGACGAGGTTGCCCGGGGAGAACGCCGCCTGCTCGATCTCGGCGAAGAAGTTCTCCGGGTTCTTGTTCAGGGTCATCGTGCCGACCTTGATGAGCGGGTAGTCCGCGTGCGGCCACACCTTGGTCAGGTCGAACGGGTTGAACCGGTAGTCCTTGGCGTCCGCGTACGGCATGACCTGCACGTAGACGGTCCAGCTGGGGTGGTCACCCTTCGCGATGGACTCGAACAGGTCGCGACGGTGGAAGTCGGCGTCCTCGCCGGCCATCGCCGCAGCCTCGGCGTTGGTGAAGAACTCCATGCCCTGGTTGGTCCTGAAGTGGTACTTCACCCAGAACTTCTCACCGCCGGCGTTGACCCACATGAACGTGTGCGAGCCGTACCCCTCCATGTGCCGCCAGGTGCGCGGCAGGCCACGGTCGCCCATGACGTAGGTGACCTGGTGGGCCGACTCCGGGTTGAGGGTCCAGAAGTCCCACTGCATGTTGTTGTCCCGCAGACCGGAGTCGGGCAGGCGCTTCTGGCTGCGGATGAAGTGCGGGAACTTCATCGGGTCGCGCAGGAAGAAGATCGGCGTGTTGTTGCCGACGATGTCGTAGTTGCCCTCGGTCGTGTAGAACTTCATCGAGAAGCCCCGCACGTCACGCCAGGTGTCGGGGCTGCCCATCTCGCCGGCCACCGTCGAGAAGCGCAGCAGCATCTCGGTGCTCGCGCCCTTCTGGAACAGCGCCGCCTTGGTGTACTGCGAGAGGTCCTCGGTCACCTCGAGCACGCCGAACGCGCCGGCACCCTTGGCGTGGGGCTGGCGCTCCGGCACCTTCTCGCGGTTGAAGTGGGCCATCTGCTCCAGGAAGTGCACGTCGTGGAGCAGGATCGGCCCGTTCGAGCCGACGCTCAGCGAATTGCGGTCGCTCGGTGCGGGCGCGCCGCCACCCGTGGTGGATCCCGTCGCCGGGAGGTTGGTCTGCTGCGTCATCTGCTCTTCTCCGATCTGTGAAACTCACACTGTTGCGGTTCGGGCAGGGGAGGTGTGCCCGACGGCCAGCCGGTGGGGCTACTGGCAGTCGGGGCAGACCCCCCAGTACGTCACTTCGGCCTCGTCGATGACGAAACCGCTGTCGTCGCTGGCCTCGAGGCAGGGCGCGGCCCCGGTGGCACAGTCGACGTCACGCATGGAGCCGCACACGCGGCACACGACGTGGTGGTGGTTGTCGCCGACCCGCGCCTCGAACCGCGCGGGTGACCCCGCCGGCTCGATCCGGCGCACCAGTCCCGCCCGGGTCAGCGCCCCCAGGACGTCGTAGACGGCCTGAGTGGACACGGAGCCGAGCTCGGAGCGGACCGCCGTGGCGATGGTGTCCACGTCGGCGTGCGGGTGGGCATCGACGACCGCGAGGACCGCCACGCGAGGCGCGGTGACCCGCAGTGAGGCACTGCGCAGCTGCTCCTCGGGTCGGGCGGTGGTCTCCATGTCTCCACCGAACCATGCAATCTGGAACGAGTCAAGAAAAGTGGGGGCTGCGAGTCGCGCCGCCCGGCGCGGGCCCGGCATACCCTTCCTCCGTGACGACCGCAGGGAGGGCGCGCCCGGTGCCGCGGCGGTGGGTGGCGCTGCTGCGCGGCATCAACCTCGGGAGCCGGCGGCGGGTGCCGATGGCGCGGCTGCGCGAGCTCGCCGAGGACCTCGGCTACACGGATGTGGCCACGCACCTCAACTCCGGCAACCTGCTGCTGACCAGCGAGGCGGTGGAACCGGTCCTCGCCGCGCAGCTGGCCGCGGCACTGCAGGAGAGTTTCGGCTTCGCCGTCGACGTCGTGGTCCGCTCCGGCGCGGAGCTCGGCGAGGTGCTCGCTGCGAACCCCTACCCGCACGGCGACCCCAAGCAGGTCCAGGTGGTCTTCCTCGCCGGTCCCGTGGCCGCGGGAGCAGCGGACCGTATGACGGAGCTCGCCACGAGTGCCGAACAGTTCCAGCTGGCGCCGCGGCACGTCTACGTCGACTTCGCCGGAGGGCTGGCGCGCAGCAAGCTGGCCGTCGGCCTGGGCCGCGCCCTGGGAGTCCCGGGGACGTCCCGGAACCTCCGCACCGTGGCGGCGCTGGCGGAGCGTGTCGGCGCGGGGGAAGGTGCCCGCTAGACGACCGAGCCGGTGAAGCGCTCCCCGGGGCCCTGCCCGGGCGGGTCGGCCACCGGGGATGCCTCGCGGAAGGCCAGCTGCAGCGACTTCAAGCCGTCCCGCAGCGGCGCCGCATGCTGGCTGCCGATGTCCGGCGCCGACGCCGTGACCAGTCCGGCGAGGGCGGTGATCAAGCGTCGGGCCTCGTCCAGGTCCACCTCGTCGGTGGCGGCCGGTCCCTCGCCGAGGCCACACTTCACCGCGGCGGCGGACATGAGGTGCACCGCCGCGGTCGTGATGATCTCGACGGCCGGGACCTCGGCGATGTCGCGGGTCAGCTGCTGGGTCAGCTCGTCCTGGTCCGGATCCGGGGGAGGGGAACCGGCCGGGGAATTGGGTGTCTGCGCGCTCACGCTGGTAGCCTTGCAGACGGACCAGTCGTGTGATGTCTCGCCCTCCGGGGCCGAGCGGCCGCGCGACGGGAAGAATCCCGTCGTCCGGGAGCGTTGCACGACGTGCAAGAGAAGCCAGGCTTCCACCCGCGTCGACCCCCGGTCGCCGGGTCCACCGGTCTTCGACGTTGCCGTCGGCGACCGCCGGATTTCTGGCTCCTCGTGCACCCCAGGTGACGGGGAGCCTTTCTCGTCTCCCGCGTGGTCCCTGGGTTCGCACCCGACAGCCACGACAGAAGGAGCAGCACATCAGCGATCCTCGTATCAACGACCGCATCCGGGTCCCGGAAGTGCGGTTGGTCGGCCCCAACGGTGAGCAGGTGGGCATCGTGCGCGTCGAGGACGCGCTCCGCCTCGCCGCCGAGGCGGACCTCGACCTCGTCGAGGTCGCCCCGACCGCCCGTCCGCCGGTCGCCAAGCTCATGGACTTCGGCAAGTTCAAGTACGAAGCCGCCATGAAGGCTCGGGAAGCGCGCCGCAACCAGGTCAACACGATCATCAAGGAGATCAAGCTCCGGCCGAAGATCGACCCGCACGACTACGGCACCAAGAAGGGCCATGTCGAGCGGTTCCTCAAGGCCGGGGACAAGGTCAAGGTGACGATCATGTTCCGCGGTCGCGAGCAGTCCCGACCCGAGCTGGGCTTCCGGTTGCTGCAGCGGCTCGCCGACGACGTGTCCGAGCTGGGCTACGTCGAGAGCGCCCCGAAGCAGGACGGCCGCAACATGGTCATGGTGTTCGCCCCGACCAAGAAGAAGTCCGAGGCCAAGGCCGAGGAGCGCCGCCGCCGCGACAAGGAGCGCGGCGAGCGCGAGCACAAGGACAGCAGCACCGGCGAGAAGGTCGAGGCCGCGGCGACCTCCGCGGCCGAGGAGTAGGACCGCCCCGCCGGGCGCCTGGACGAACAGGCCGGTTCACGGTCGGCCTGGGGGTCGGCGTGTGCCGTCGACCGGACCGGGCACCGGCGGAAAGCAGCTCGAACCCGCACCCGCACCATCCACCACAGTACGACGAAGGAGATCGGCCCCATGCCGAAGCAGAAGACCCACAGCGGCGCCAAGAAGCGCTTCCGGATCACCGGCACGGGCAAGGTCATGCGGCAGCGCGCCCGTCACGTCCACAAGTTCCAGGAGCGCAGCTCCAGCCAGGCACGGCGTCTGGTGAACGACGTCGTCACCGCCCCCGCCGACACCCAGAAGGTCAAGCGCCTCCTCGGTCGCTGAGCCCGACAGGTCCCTCCGCACCCCATCCGTTCCCCGCGCCGGCGGCCCGGTCCCGAGCACCCGCCTCGACCGGACCCCCCGGTGCAGCACTGAGCAGCAAGGAGTTCTCACGTGGCACGCGTGAAGCGGGCGGTCAACGCCCAGAAGAAGCGCCGGGTCGTCCTCGAGCGCGCGAGCGGTTACCGCGGTCAGCGCTCGCGCCTGTACCGCAAGGCCAAGGAGCAGGTCACCCACTCCCTCGGGTACGCCTACCGTGACCGGCGCGCCCGCAAGGGTGACTTCCGTCGGCTGTGGATCCAGCGGATCAACGCCGCCGCCCGCGCCAACGGCATGACCTACAACCGGTTCATCCAGGGCCTCAAGGCCGCCGGCGTCGAGGTCGACCGCCGCATGCTCGCCGAGCTCGCCGTCTCCGACGCCGCCGCCTTCACCGCGCTCGTCGAGCTGGCCAAGGCCAACGTGCCCGCCACGAGCGGCACGACCGACGCCGCCTGAGCTGGCCGAGCCACCCACCGTCGCCTCCGCGCGCCGGCCCACGCCCCCGGCCTCCCCGATGCTGACCAACCCTCGGTCGGACCGGGTCAAGGCGGTGCGGGCACTGGGCCGGCGCGCGGTGCGTGTGCGCCAGCGCCGCTTCCTCGCCGAGGGTCCGCAGGCGGTCCGCGAGGCCGTGCGGCACCGTCCGGACCTGGTCGAGGACCTCTACCACGTCGCCGAGGCAGCGGACCGCCATCCGGAGGTGCTCGCGCTGGCGCACCGCGCCGGCCTGTCCGTGCACCCGGTGAGCGCCGAGGTGATGGCCGCCATGGCCGACGCCCAGACACCGCAGGGCCTGGTGGCGGTCTGCCGCCCGGTCGACGTGCAGGTGACCGTCGCCCTGACGGGTTCCCCCCGCTGCGTCGTCGTGCTCGCCCACGTGCGCGACCCCGGCAACGCCGGTACCGTCATCCGCGCCGCTGACGCCGCCGGAGCCGATGCCGTGCTCCTCAGTTCGGACAGCGTCGACGTCCAGTCGCCCAAGGTGGTCCGGTCCACCGCCGGATCCCTCTTCCACCTGCCGATCGCGGTGGGTGTCCCCCTCGCCCAGCTGCTGGACGCCGTCTCCGGTGCCGGCCTGCGGTTGCTGGCCGCCGACGGCGGAGGGCAACGCTCGCTCGCCGAGGCGGACCTGTCCGCGCCGCACGCGTGGGTGATGGGCAACGAGGCCTGGGGGCTGAGCGAGGAGGTCCGCGCCCGGTGCGACGACGTGGTGAGCGTGCCCATCCTCGGGCAGGCGGAGTCGCTGAACCTCGCGATGGCGGCCACCGTGTGCCTCTACGCGTCGGCGGGGGTGCTCCACTCCGGCCGTGCGGCCGGCACCGCTCCGGCACCGGTCGACACGCCCGGCGGGGGCGACGACGTCGGCGGTCCTCGCTAGAGTCCTCCCATGAGCGCAGGGGATCACGCCCAGGACACTGCGGCGTCGGCTGCGCTCAACGGAACTTCGCCCGGCCACCTCGCTGCCGACGGGGTGCCCGCCAGCGACGGTGAGTTGCGCCGCTGGGCCGGGGTGATCGCTCGCAGCGCGCCCGACGGGTGCGTCGTCGCCAGCGGCGACGGCACCGTGCTCCAGGTCAATCCCCGCGCCGAGCGCATCCTCGGCACCGCCGGAAGGGGCCTCGTCGGCAGCGACATCCGTGACTCCCTGCCGCTGCAGGACCCCGAGGGCCGGTCCTGGTGGGACTGCACCAACCCCTGGGGCGGGCTGCGCACCCGCACCGGCCACCGCGAGCGGCTGCTGCTCATGCCGGACGGCAACGAGGTGCTGGTCAGCGCCCGTTACGTCCGCCGCCACCGCTCCGGGCCGCTGGCGGCCCTCGTCCTCGCGCTGCGGGACGCCGGCACCCGCCGTCGGATCGAGGCGAGCAACGCGATGCTCATCTCGACCGTGGCCCACGAGCTGCGCTCGCCGCTGACCTCGGTCAAAGGCTTCTCCTCCACCCTCCTGCGCCGGTGGGAACGCTTCAGTGACGAGCAGAAGCGGTGGATGATCGAGACCATCGAGACCGACGCGGACCGGGTGACCCGGCTCATCACCGAGTTGCTCGACATCTCCCGGATCGACAGCGGCCGGCTCACCGTGCACAAGCAGCCGGTGGACCTCGTCAAGGCCGCGCGGGGCCAGATCGAGCGGATGGTCGCCAGCGGTCACGACGAGGACCGCTTCGAGCTCGTCCACGACCAGGAGCTGCCGGAGATCTGGGCCGACCCCGACCGTATCGAGCAGATCCTCGCCAACCTCCTCGAGAACGCGATCCGGCACGGTGAGGGCTGTGTGCGGGTCGGCCTCGAGCCGGTGAGCGAGCCGCACCCCGCCGCGCTGGTCACCATCAGTGACGAGGGCACGGGGATCGCCCCCGAGAACTACTCGCTCGTCTTCGGTCGGTTTTGGCAGGGCGAGCGCCGCGGCGGCACCGGCCTCGGGCTCTACGTGGTCCGGGGGCTGGTCGAGGCCCACGGGGGCACCATCGCCGTCGGCCGGGGTCCCCAGGGCGGCGCCGAGTTCCGATTTACGTTGCCGGCAGGGGTGCCCGAAGGCCTGCTCTGACGACCCAGCACGCCTCGTCCGACGACAGGACCAGGGCCCGACGGACGCACCTGACCGGCTCATAGAATCGTCAAGAGCCCCGCCGTGCCGTCGCACTGTCGACGTGTGCCGGCACCGGGGCGTCCGGCGCTACCGAAGTGAGAGCGATGTCTGGACCCAACACGCAGTACGACCCCGTCGAGGTGAGCACACTGGAACCGCAGGCCCTGGACCAGGCCGTCGAGGCGGCGCTGGCCGCCTTCGCCGCCGCCACCAGTCTGGAGGAGCTCAAGGCGGCGCGCATCGCCCACCAGGGGGAGAAGAGTCCCTTGGCCCTGGCCAACCGCGAGATCGGCGCCCTGCCGCCGACCGCCCGCGCCGACGCCGGCAAGCGGGTCGGTGCCGCCCGCGGCCGGGTGGCCCGCGCGCTCGCCGCCCGGCAGGCCGAGCTGGAGGCCGAGCGCGACGCGCGGCTCCTCGTCGAGGAGACGGTCGACGTCACCCAGCCCACCGGGCGCCACCCGATCGGGGCACGCCACCCGATCGAGCTGATGCAGCAGCGGATCGCCGACATCTTCGTCGGGATGGGATGGGAGATCGCCGAGGGGCCGGAGCTGGAGGCGGAGTGGCTGAACTTCGACGCCCTCAACCTCGGTCCGGACCACCCGGCCCGCCAGATGCAGGACACCTTCTTCGTCGACCCACCAGAGGCCGGTCTGGTGCTGCGCACGCACACCTCGCCGGTGCAGGTGCGCAGCCTGCTCGAGCGGGACGTGCCGCTCTACATCGCCTGCCCGGGCAAGGTCTTCCGCACCGACGAGCTCGACGCGACGCACTCGCCGGTGTTCCACCAGGTGGAGGGCCTCGCCGTCGACGAGGGGCTGACCATGGCCCACCTGCGCGGCACGCTGGACCGGATGGTGCACGAGCTGTTCGGTGAGGGCATCACGACGCGGCTGCGGCCGTCATACTTCCCGTTCACCGAGCCCAGCGCGGAGCTGGACTTCCGCTGCTTCGTCTGCGACGGACAGGACGTGTCCTGTCGTACGTGCGGCGGCACCGGCTGGATCGAGTGGGGCGGCTGCGGCATGGTCAACCGCAACGTCCTGCGGGCGTGCGGGGTGGACCCGGAGCGCTACAGCGGCTTCGCCTTCGGGATGGGCATCGAGCGAGCGCTCATGCTGCGCAACGGAGTCGGTGACATGCGGGAGATGTTCGAAGGAGACGTGCGCTTCAGCACGCAGTTCGGGATGGTGATCTGATGCGGGTTCCGGTGTCGTGGCTGCGCGACTACGTCGACGTGCCGGCCGACGCGACCGCTGCGCAGGTCGCGGCGAGCCTGGTGCGGATGGGGCTCGAGGAGGAGGCCCTGCACGGCGGTGACATCGAGGGCCCGCTGGTGGTCGGCCGGGTGCTCGAGCTCACGCCCGAGAAGCAGAAGAACGGCAAGACGATCAACTGGTGCCGGGTCGACGTCGGCGAGAACGGCCAGCGGCTCACCGACGGCACGCCGCAGGGCATCGTCTGCGGGGCCCACAACTTCGCCGTCGGTGACCTCGTGGTGGTCGTGCTCCCCGGCGCCGTGCTGCCGGGCGGTTTCGAGATCTCCGCCCGCAAGACCTACGGGCACGTGAGCGCGGGCATGATCTGCTCCGCGGCCGAGCTCGGCATCGGCGACGACCACGCCGGCATCATCGTCCTCAGCGAACTGCTCGGCGAGCAGGAGGCAGCCAAGCTGCAGCCCGGGGACGACGCGATCGAGCTGCTCGGGCTGGCCGACCAGACGGTCGAGGTGACGATCACCCCCGACCGCGGCTACTGCTTCAGCATGCGGGGCGTGGCCCGGGAGTACTCCCTTGCAACGGGAGCCGCCTACCGGGATCCAGCTGACCCGGCCGACCGGCCGGTTCCCGCACCCAACGACAGCGGGTATGCCGTGCGCCTGGCCGACGAGGCACCGTTGCGGGGCGTGCCCGGCTGCGACCGCTACGTGGCGCGCGTCGTGCGCGGGGTGGACGCGGCCGCACGCTCGCCCCGGTGGATGGCCAAGCGGCTCACCGAGGCCGGGATGCGGCCGATCTCGCTCGCCGTCGACGTCACCAACTACGTGATGCTGGCGCTCGGGCAGCCACTGCACGCCTTCGACCTGGACACGCTCAGCGGCGAGATCGTCGTGCGCCGGGCGCGTCCGGGCGAGCGCCTGCGGACCCTGGACGACGTGGACCGGGACCTGGACCCGGAGGACCTGCTCATCACCGACGGCGGTGCGGTGCCGCTGGCGATCGCCGGGGTCATGGGCGGGGAGACCTCGGAGGTGTCCGCGACCACGACCAATGTGCTGATCGAGTCGGCCCACTTCGACCCGACCACGGTCGCCCGTTCGTCCCGGCGGCACAAGCTCGCCACCGAGGCGTCCCGGCGCTATGAGCGCGGCGTCGACCCCGACGTGTCGGCCGCCGCCGCCCAGTGGGCCGCCGAGCTGCTCGTCGAGCACGGCGGAGGACGGATCGACGACGGCGTCACCGACGTGGACCACCGCGCTCCCCGCGAGCCGGTGCTGTTCGACCCGGCACTGGCGAGTGCCCTCGTGGGCATCGCGTTCCCGCGGGAGGAGGTCGTGGCGAGCCTCAAGGCGCTCGGCTGCGACGTGGCCGAGGCGCCGGCCCCCCACGCCTCCGAGGAGCCGCTGGTGACCGTCCTGCCGCCGCCGTGGCGGCCGGACCTCACCGACGGCCCCGACCTCGTCGAGGAGGTCGCCCGGCTGCACGGCTACGACGAGATCCCGTCGGTCCTGCCGGAGGCGCCGGGCGGGCGCGGTCTGACCCACGGCCAGCAGGTCCGGCGCACCGCAGCGGACCTGCTCGCCGGTGCGGGCCTGGTGGAGGTCGTGACCTACCCGTTCGTCTCGGCCGGCCTGTTCGACCAGCTCGGGCTGCCGCAGGACGACGTCCGCCGGCAGGCGGTGCGGCTGGCCAACCCGCTGTCGGAGGAGGCGCCGCTGATGCGGACCTCCGTGGTGTCGACGCTGCTGGAGGCGTTGCGGCGCAACGTCGCTCGAGGCCTCAAGGATGTCGCCCTCTTCGAGGTCGGCCTGGTCTGCCTGCCGGGTGGCCCGGTGGGAGCCGCACCTGTCCCGGGCGTCGACCGGCGCCCGGACGAGGCCACCCTCGCCGCGATCCACGCGGCAGTGCCGGCCCAGCCGCGGCACATCGGCCTGGCACTGACCGGCCTGCTGGAGCACAAGGGCTGGTGGGGGCCCGGTCGGCCCGCCCAGTGGTCGGACGCCGTCGACGTGGTGCGGCGGCTGGCCGGTGAGCTGGCGGTCGAGCTGACCGTGACGGCGGTCGACCACGCGCCGTGGCACCCGGGACGCTGTGCCCGACTCGCGCTGCCGGACGGCACCCAGGTCGGCCACGCCGGCGAGCTGCACCCCAAGGTGCTCTCCGCCCTGGGCCTGCCGGCGCGCACCTGCGCCGCGGAGGTCGACCTCGAGGTGCTGATCGCCGCGAGCGACCGGCCCGTGTCGGCCCGCCCGATCGTGACCAGTCCTCCGGCACACAGCGACGTGGCGCTGGTCGTGCCCAGCGACGTCCCGGCGGCCGCGGTCGAGCAGGCCCTGCGGGACGGTGCGGGAGAGCTGCTCGAGGTGGTCGCCCTCTTCGACGTCTACGAGGGCGACCAGGTCGCCGAGGGGCACCGCTCCCTGGCCTACCGCTTCACGTTCCGGGCGCCCGGGCGCACGCTCACGACCGACGAGGTCAACCAGCTGCGTGACCGGGCGGTCGCCGAGGCCGCCCGCCGCACCGGCGCCGAACTGCGAGGGAACTGAGGTGGCGAGCCCGGCCGAGGGCGCCGGCCGCCGCGGGGCAACCGGCTCCGGCGCACGCACGGTGGCGCTGGTGACCGGCGCCTCGCGGGGCATCGGGCAGGTGCTCGCCGCCGCCTTGGCCCACGACGGCTGGGCGGTGGCGATGGTCGCCCGGGACCCCGCCCGCCTGGGCGCAGCAGTGGCCCCGTTGCAGGAGGAGGGCTGCGAGGTCGTGGCCGCACCGGCGGACGTGACCGCACCCGACGAGGTGGCGGCCCTCGCCGAGCAGGTGCGCGCCGAGCTCGGCCCGGTCGACCTGCTCGTCAACAACGCCGGGCGCATCGAGACCGAGACGGTGCTGTGGGAGACCGACCCGCAGCTGTGGTGGGACGTGGTCCAGACCAACGTGCGCGGGCCGTTCCTGCTTACTCACGCCGTCGTCCCGTCCATGATCGCCCGCGGCGGCGGCCGGGTGATCAACATCAACACCGGCTCGAGCACCCGCGACAGCGCCGACTACACCGCCTACGCCGCCAGCAAGTCCGCCCTGGCGCGGATCACCGGTGGCACGCACCTGGCAGGCTTCGACCGGGGGATCCGCGCGTTCGACCTGGCGCCGGGTGTCGTCCGCACCGACATGACCGCGTCGATGCCCGTGCACGACGACCGCACCGAGTGGACCGACCCGGAGCAGGTGGCCGAGCTCGCGCTCGCGCTGGCCTCCGGGGAGCTGGACGCCTGGTCCGGGCGCATGGTGCGCGCCGGGGTGGACACGGTCGCGGAGCTCCAGCGCCGGGCCGCCGCGGGGCTGCCGGAAGGGGCCCGCACCCTGCGTCTGCGCCCCTGGGGTGCAGACGATCCCCTCGGCTCCTGACCCCCGCCGACTGTTGCTGGCGGTCTGGGAACCCCGGCTCGCCGACCACCAGCAACAGTGGAGGGATCGGCGGGGTGGTGCGTGCATAAAGAACCGCACATGCGTATAGTTATGCGGCATGACCACTGTCGCCGTCGCGGGTGCGAGCGGGTATGCCGGAGCCGAGGCCCTGCGGCTCGTGCTCGCCCACCCCGAGCTGGAGGTCGGGGCGCTCACCGCCGCCTCGAACGCCGGCTCCACCCTGGGCAGCACCCATCCCCACCTGACCCCTCTCGCCGACCGCGTCCTCCAGCCGACCACGCCTGAGGCGCTGGCCGGTCACGACGTCGTCATCCTCGCCCTGCCGCACGGCTCCTCCGGTGACCTCGTCGCCGTCCTGCCCCAGGACGTCGTGGTGCTCGACTGCGGTGCCGACCACCGGCTCCGCGACGCCGCCACGTGGACCCGGTTCTACGGCACCCCGCACGCCGGCGCCTGGCCCTACGGACTGCCGGAGCTCGCCCTGCCCACCGGTGGCAAGGGACGCGAGAAGCTGCACGGCGCGCGGCGCGTCGCCGTGCCGGGCTGCTACCCGACCGCCTGCACCCTCGCGCTCGCCCCGGGCCTGGCCGCGGGCCTGCTCGAACCCGACGACGTGGTCATCGTCGCGGCGAGCGGCACCTCCGGCGCCGGGCGCTCGGCCAAGCCGCACCTGCTCGGCTCGGAGGTGATGGGCGCCATGTCCCCCTACGGCGTCGGCGGCGAGCACCGGCACAGTCCCGAGATCGAACAGAACCTCACCGCCGCAGCGGGCCAGCCGGTCACCGTCTCCTTCACCCCGACCCTGGCCCCCATGCCGCGCGGCATCCTCGCCACGTGCACCGCCAAGCTCCCGCCGGAAGCCGACCCCAGCACCGTGCGGGGCGCCTGGCAGCGTGCCTACGCCGGCGAGCCGTTCGTGCACCTGCTCCCCGAGGGGCAGTGGCCGCGGACCGCCGACGTGCTCGGCAGCAACTGCGTCCACGTGCAGGTGACCGTCGACGAGCATGCCGGCCGCGTCGTGGCCGTCGCCGCCGTCGACAACCTCACCAAGGGCACCGCGGGCGCGGCGGTGCAGTGCGCGAACCTGGCGCTCGGCCTCCCCGAGACACTCGGCCTGCCGACGGTGGGGGTGGCGCCGTGAGCGTCACCGCACCCCAGGGGTTTCGTGCCGCCGGCGTGGCGGCCGGACTCAAGCCGAGCGGCCGCAAGGACGTCGCGCTGGTCGTCAACGACGGACCCCTCCACCACGCTGCCGCCGTGTTCACCTCCAACCGGGTCGTGGCCGCACCGGTGACCTGGTCACGCCAGGTCGTCGGCGACGCTCGCGTGGACGCGGTCGTCCTGAACTCCGGCGGCGCGAACGCCTGCACCGGTCCGCGCGGCTTCGCCGACACCCATGCCACCGCCGAGCACGCCGCGGAACGGCTCGGGATCAGCTCGGGCGACGTGCTCGTGTGCTCCACCGGCCTGATCGGCGAGTTCCTGCCGATGGAGCGGCTCCTCGACGGGGTCAGCGCCGCCGCCAAGGAGCTGGCGGCGGAGGGCGGCCCCCTCGCCGCCGAGGCGATCATGACCACCGACACGGTGAGCAAGCAGGCGCTGGTGCAGCGGGACGGCTGGAGCGTGGGTGGCATGGCCAAGGGCGCCGGCATGCTCGCCCCCGCGCTCGCGACCATGCTCGTCGTGCTCACCACCGACGCCGTCGTGGAGCCCTCCGCCCTCGACACCGCGCTGCGCGAGGCGTCCGCCCTGACGTTCGACCGGGTCGACTCCGACGGCTGCCAGTCGACCAACGACACCGTCGTCGTGCTGGCCTCGGGCGCCTCGGGAACCAGCCCGGACCCGCGCGCCTTCACCGACGCCCTCACCGAGGTGTGCGCCGACCTGGCCCGCCAGCTCATCACCGACGCGGAGGGCGCCCAGCACGACATCGAGGTCGAGGTCGGCTCGGCCGCCACCGTCGAGGACGCCCTCGAGGTGGCCCGCAGCATCGCGCGCAACAACCTGGTCAAGTGCGCCGTGTTCGGCGGCGACCCCAACTGGGGCCGGGTGCTGGCCGCCGTCGGCACCACCTCGGCGGCGTTCGCGCCGGAGGCACTCGACGTGACCATGAACGGCATACCGGTCTGTCGCGGTGGGTCGGTGGGGCAGGACCGGTCCCTGGTGGACCTGTCCGGACGGCACGTGCACCTCCTCGTCGACCTGCACGCGGGGGAGCAGGGCGCGACCGTGTGGACCAACGACCTGACCCACGACTACGTCCACGAGAACTCGGCGTACTCCTCATGAGCACCCGGACCCGCACCGCCGGCACCCCGCGTCACCGCGCCGAGCTCGCCCTCGCGGCCGAGAAGGCGGCCGTGCTCGTGGAGGCGCTGCCCTGGCTGGAGCGCTTCCGCGGCAGCCTCGTCGTGGTCAAGTACGGCGGCCACGCCATGGGCGACCCCGACCTGCGTGCGGCCTTCGCCCAGGACGTCGCCTTCCTCCGGTATGCCGGGCTCCGCCCCGTCGTCGTCCACGGCGGCGGTCCGCAGATCGGCGCCATGCTCGACCGCCTCGGCCTGGCCAGCGAGTTCCGGGGCGGGCTGCGGGTCACCACCCCGGAGGTGATGGACGTCGTCCGGATGGTGCTCACCGGCCAGGTCGGCCGCGAGCTGGTCGGCCTGCTCAACACCCACGGGCCGCTGGCCGTGGGCCTGTCCGGGGAGGACGCCGGGCTGTTCGGCGCCCGGCGCCGCCGGCAGCTCGTCGACGGCGAGCCGGTGGACCTCGGGCTGGTCGGCGACGTCGAGACGGTCGACCCCTCCGCGGTGCAGGACCTGCTCGACGCCGGCCGCATCCCGGTGGTGTCCACGGTCGCCCCCGACCTGGACCAGCCGGGGGCCGTGCTCAACGTCAACGCCGACTCCGCGGCCTCGGCGCTCGCGGTCGCCCTCGGCGCCCGGAAGCTGGTCGTGCTCACCGACGTCGAGGGGGTGTATGCCGAGTGGCCACGCCCGGAGAGCCTGCTCGCCACCGCCTCCCTCCAGACGGCCGAGTCCCTGCTGACCCGGGTGGAGGCCGGGATGGTGCCCAAGCTGGAGGCCTGCACCCGCGCGGTCCGCGCGGGGGTCCCCGCGGCCCACGTCATCGACGGCCGGGCAGCGCACTCGCTGCTGCTCGAGGTCTTCACCGGCGCCGGTGTCGGCACCATGATCACGCGCGACGGCGGCGACGAAGCCGGCGTCGTGACACCCGAAGGAGCATCCGCATGACCCGTTCCGCCGACCTGCTGGACCGTTACCAGGCCTCGCTGCTGGGCGTCTTCGGCCGCCCCGGCGCCGTGCTGAGCCACGGGGAGGGCTGCCGGGTCTGGGACGTCGACGGCAGGTGCTACCTCGACCTGCTCGCCGGCATCGCGGTGAACTCCCTCGGGCACGCGCACCCGGCGCTCGTGACCGCGATCAGCGAACAGGCTGCGCGGGCCATCCACGTCTCCAACTTCTTCACCACCCAGCCCCAGGTGGAGCTGGCGGAGCGACTGCTCGCCGTGGCCGGCGCGCCGGAGGGCTCGGCGGTCTTCCTCACCAACTCGGGGACCGAGGCGGTCGAGGCGGCGATCAAGCTCGCGCGGCGCACCGACCGGACCCGCATCGTCGCGATGGAGGGTGCCTTCCACGGCCGCTCCACCGGCGCCCTGGCCCTGACCCACAAGCCCGCCTACCGCGAGCCGTTCCTCCCCCTGCTGCCGGGCATCACCCACGTGCCGCTGGGCGACAAGGAGGCCGTGCGCGCCGCGGTCGACGAGACCGTCGCGGCCGTCGTGGTGGAGCCCATCCAGGGTGAGGCGGGCGTGCGGGTGGCGGACCCGGCATACCTCCAGCTGGTGCGGGAGCTGACGGCCGAGCGCGGGGCGCTCATGGTCGTCGACGAGATCCAGACCGGGATCGGGCGCACCGGGCAATGGTTCGCCCACCAGTTCGCCGACGTCACCCCCGACGGGGTCACCGTGGCCAAGGGACTGGCCGGGGGCGTCCCGATCGGGGCGCTGCTGACCTACGGCCCGCGGGTCAGCGGGCTGCTGACGCCCGGGCAGCACGGGACCACCTTCGGTGGCAACCCGCTGGCCGCGGCGGCGGCACTCGCTGTGCTCGACACGATCGAGCGCGACCACCTGCTCGACCACGTCCGGCGCACCGGCGAGGAGCTGCAGCGCCAGGTCCGCGAGCTGGGCCACCCGGCCATCCGCGACGTGCGCGGACGCGGACTGCTGCAGGCGATCGAGCTCGCCGACGACCGGGCGGCGGCGGTCGCCCAGCGCGCCCGGGAGGCGGGCTTCCTGGTGAACCCGGTGACCCCGTCGGCGCTGCGTCTCGCCCCACCCCTGATCATCACGGCCGAGGAGCTCGCGACGTTCGTGTCGGCGCTCCCTGCGCTGCTGGACCCGACCGCATCGGAGGAGCTCCCGTGACCCGCCACTTCCTGCGCGACGACGACGTCAGTTCCGCCGAGCAGGCGGCGCTGCTGGACCGCGCCCTCGCCATGAAGGCCACCCCCTTCGCCGAGCAGCCGCTCGCCGGACCGCTCGCCGTCGCCCTGGTCTTCGACAAGCCCTCCACCCGGACCCGACTGTCGTTCACCGTGGGCGTCGCCCAGCTCGGGGGCGTGCCCGTCATCATCGACGGGGTCACCAGCCAGCTCGGCCGCGGTGAGGCGGTCGAGGACACCACCCGGGTCCTCGACCGGCAGTGCGCCGCCATCGTGTGGCGCACGTTCGGCCAGGAGCGGCTGGAGGCGGCGACCTCGGTCAGCTCGGTGCCGGTCATCAACTCCCTCACCGACGAGTTCCACCCCTGCCAGGTCCTCGCCGACCTCATGACGGTCCGCGAGCACAAGGGCCGGCTCAGCGGACTCACCCTGACGTATGCCGGTGACGGCGCCAACAACATGGCCCACTCCTACCTGCTCGGCGGCGCGCTCGCCGGGCTCAACGTGCGCATCGCCGCACCGGCGGGACACCAGCCCGACCCCGTCGTGGTGCAGCGGGCCACCGAGCTCGCGCACCAGACGGGCGGGTCGGTGCTCGTGACCGACGACCCGGGCACCGCCTTCGAGGCGGCCGACGTGCTCGCCACCGACACCTGGGTGTCGATGGGGCAGGAGGCGGAGAGCTCGGCGCGCACCGGTGCCGAGAGCCTGTTCGGCCCGTACTCGCTCAACGCGGCGGCGCTCGAGAAGGCCGCCGCCGACGCGATCGTGCTGCACTGCCTCCCGGCCTACCGCGGGCTGGAGATCACCGCCGACGTCATCGACGGCCCGAAGTCGGTGGTGTGGGACCAGGCCGAGAACCGACTGCACGCGCAGAAGGCCGTCCTCACCTGGCTGGTCGAGCAGTCGTGATCGCCCAGACCCGCGCGGCCCGCCACCAGCGGATCATCGAGATCCTCACCCGCGAGAGCGTCCGCTCCCAGCTGGAGCTGCTCGACCACCTGGCCCGGGACGGCTTCGAGGTCACGCAGGCGACCCTCTCGCGCGACCTCGTCGAGCTCGGGGCGGCGAAGGTCCGCCGTGGGCGGGAGCTGGTCTACGCCGTGCCCGGCGAGGGCGGGGACCGCAGCATGGTGGCGGCCCAGGGGACCGGGCCCAGCGACCGGCTGAGCCGACTGCTCGAGGAGCTGCTCGTCACCGCCGAGTCCTCGGGGAACCTGGTCGTCGCGCGCACCCCGCCCGGCGCCGCGCAGTACCTCGCCTCGGCGATCGACCACGCCAACGCGCCTGACATCATCGGCACCATCGCCGGCGACGACACGATCCTCGTGATCACCGCCGGTCCGGACGACGGTGCGGCCGTCGCCGAGCGGCTCCTCGGACTGAGCGGGTCCGAGGACGAGCGGCCGTCTCGCCGGCCCCGCACCGACCACTGACCGCCACACCGAAGGAGCAGCACCCATGGCAGACGGCGCCGCCGACCACGACGGGCGCGAGGGCAGCGGGCTCAGCCTGTGGGGTGGCCGCTTCGCGGGCGGCCCGGCCGCGGCCCTCGCGGCGCTGTCGAAGTCCACCCAGTTCGACTGGCGGCTGGCGCCCTACGACATCGCCGGGTCCCGAGCCCACGCCCGGGTCCTGCACCGCGCCGGGCTCCTGGACGACGCGACCCTGTCGGCCCTGCTGCAGGGGCTGGCCGACCTCGCTGCCGACGTCGAGTCCGGCGCCTTCCAGCCGGCGCCGGGCGACGAGGACGTGCACACCGCCCTGGAGCGAGGCCTGATCGAGCGGGTCGGCCCCGAGGTCGGCGGCCGCCTCCGCGCCGGACGGTCCCGCAACGACCAAGTGGCCACGCTGTTCCGGATGTACCTGCGCGACCACGTCCGCGACGTCGCGGCCCTGGTGCTCGACGTCGTCGACGCCCTCGCCGTCCAGGCCGAGCAGCACCAGGACTCGCCCATGCCGGGACGCACCCACCTGCAGCACGCCCAACCGGTGCTGCTGGCCCACCACCTGCTGGCGCACGCCTGGGCGCTGGTGCGCGACGTCGAGCGCTGGCGGGACTGGGATGCCCGCACCGCGAGCTCGCCCTACGGCTCCGGCGCGCTCGCCGGCTCCTCGCTGGGCCTGGACCCGGAGCAGGTGGCCGCGGACCTCGGCTTCGAGCGCGCGGTGGAGAACTCCATCGACGGCACCGCCTCGCGCGACTTCGTGGCCGAGTTCTCCTTCGTGGCGGCGATGGCGGCGGTCGACATCTCGCGCCTCGCCGAGGAGGTCATCCTCTGGGCGACCAAGGAGTTCTCCTTCGTCCGGCTGGCCGACGCCTGGTCGACCGGGTCGAGCATCATGCCGCAGAAGAAGAACCCCGACGTCGCCGAGCTGGCCCGCGGCAAGGCCGGCCGCCTCGTCGGCGACCTGGCCGGCCTGCTCACCACCCTCAAGGCGCTGCCGCTGGCCTACAACCGCGACCTGCAGGAGGACAAGGAGCCGGTGTTCGACGCGGTCGACACCCTCGAGGTGCTGCTGCCCGCGTTCACGGGCCTGGTGGCCACCCTCACCTTCGACACCGAGCGGCTGGCCTCCCTCGCGCCCCAAGGGTTCTCACTCGCCACCGACGTCGCGGAGTGGCTGGTCCGGCAGGGCGTTCCGTTCCGCGAGGCGCACGAGGTCGCCGGGGCCTGCGTCCGCGAGTGCGAGCAGCGCGGCTGCGAGCTGTGGGACCTCGACGACCAGACCCTCGCCTCCGTCTCCCCGCACCTCACGCCCGAGGTACGCCGTGTGCTCACCGTGGAGGGCTCACTCGCCTCGCGCGACGCGAAGGGTGGCACGGCACCCGTGCGTGTGCGTGAGCAGCTCCAGCGCCTGCGCGAGGTGTCCGGGGCGCACCGCGCCTGGGCGTCGACCAAGCCCGCCGTGCGGGTCTGACTGCCGCGCTGGGACGCGGCGTCCCGGCATACCGGACGTGCCTCTGGACCGGCCGTGGCAACGACCCGGCTTCCCGGTGAGCGGCGCACAACCGGCCGCAGGCGACGCAGGTGCCCTATGGTGTGAGGCAGGACACGCGGGCATGTGGCGGCATCCGCCGTCCACCCGACGCCTTCGGAGGATCCGATGAGCACAGGCGAGCACCTCACCTCGGCCGGCCAGCACGTCGCGGCACTGCGCACCATCACCGCCGGCCTCCGACACGCGATGGGCGACACGGTCGACGTGCGCCGCCTCGAGGAGGACGTGCGCCGGGTCGGCGCGGACCTCGAGCTGCTCGGCCACCGCGGCCACCCGCAACCGGGCCAGCCGCCGCAACCGGGCACCGGGCAGCAGGACGTCGTCTACATCCCGGACACCGAGTACGACCCGTCGCTGTGGGCGGATGCCGACGACGAGGGCATCGGGCACACGGGGCGCTGACATGAGCAGCGCGGACCTCAGCCAGGGCGTGGGCGCGGTCGGCCGTGCCCGGGTGGGCGTGCGCACGCTGCGGGGCGGGCGCGACCGCTGGTGGCTCCAGCCCGTGCTGACGGTGACCGGGCTGTCGCTGTGGGTCATCTACGCCGTGGTGCGCACGGCCCTCCAGCGCAACTACTGGGTGGCGGACTACCACTACCTGTCGCCGTTCTACTCGCCCTGCCTGACGACGTCCTGCGCGCCCGGCTCCAGCCACCTGGGCACGCCGTTCGGCAACTTCCCACCGCTGCTGCCCTACGCGATCCTCAGCCTGCCGTTCCTGCTGGTGTTCCGGCTGACCTGCTACTACTACCGCAAGGCCTACTACCGGTCCTACTACCTCGCGCCGCCGGCCTGCGCAGTCGCCGAGCCGCACCGCACCTACCACGGCGAGACGCGCTTCCCGTTGATCCTGCAGAACTTCCACCGCTGGTTCTTCTACGCCGCCGTGATCCTCTCCGGCATCAACTCCTATGACGCGGCCGTCGCCTTCCATGGCAAGGGCGGGGGCTTCGGCTTCGGCCTGGGCAACCTCATCCTCATCGCCAACGTGATCCTGCTCTGGTGCTACACGCTGGGGTGCCACAGCTGCCGCAACATCGTCGGGGGGCGGCTGCGCCACTTCTCCAAGCACCCGATCCGCTACTGGGCGTGGGGCAAGGTGAGCCTCCTGAACGGCCGCCACATGCAGTTCGCCTGGTTCACCCTGCTGTCCCTCGCGGTCACCGACGCCTACATCGCGTTCGTGGCCGCCGGGGTGTTCCCCGACCCGAGGTTCATCAACTGATGACGGAATGTGAGCGGCACGAGTTCGACGTCATCGTCGTGGGCGCCGGGGGAGCCGGCCTGCGCGCGGCGATCGAGGCACGCGAGTACGGCCTGCGCACCGCGGTGGTGTGCAAGTCGCTGTTCGGCAAGGCGCACACCGTCATGGCCGAGGGCGGCATCGCCGCGTCCATGGGCAACATGAACCCGCACGACAACTGGATGGTCCACTTCTGCGACTCCCTGCGCGGCGGCAAGTTCCTCAACAACCCGCGCATGGTGGAGCTGCACGCCAAGGAGGCACCACAGCGGGTGTGGGAGCTGGAGACCTACGGCGCGCTGTTCGACCGCACACCCGAGGGCAAGATCAGCCAGCGCAACTTCGGTGGCCACGAGTACCCCCGGCTGGCGCACGTCGGCGACCGGACCGGCCTGGAGCTCATCCGGACCCTCCAGCAGAAGGTCGTCTCCCTGCAGCAGGAGGACCTCGCCGAGTTCGGCGACCTCGACGCCCGGATCCGGGTCTTCCCCGAACTGACCATCGTCGACCTGCTGCACGGCACCGGACCCGGCGGCAACCGCACCATCGCGGGGGCGTTCGGCTACTGGCGCGAGTCCGGGCAGTTCGTGGTGCTGGAGGCTCCGGCAGTGGTCCTCGCGACCGGCGGGATCGGCAAGTCGTTCAAGGTGACCAGCAACTCGTGGGAGTACACCGGCGACGGCCATGCGATGGCGCTGCGCGCCGGCGCCTCGCTGATCAACATGGAGTTCGTCCAGTTCCACCCCACCGGGATGATCTGGCCACCGTCGGTCAAGGGCATCCTCGTGACCGAGTCGGTGCGCGGCGACGGGGGGGTGCTGCGCAACACCGAGGGCAAGCGCTTCATGTTCGACTACGTCCCCGACGTCTTCCGCGGGCAGTACGCCGAGTCCGAGGAGGAGGCGGACCGGTGGTACGACGACCCGGACAACAACAAGCGACCCCCCGAGCTGCTGCCGCGCGACGAGGTGGCCCGTGCCATCAACAACGAGGTCAAGGCCGGTCGGGGCACCGAGCACGGAGGGGTGTTCCTCGACGTCTCCAGCCGACTCCCGGCCGAGGAGATCATGCGCCGCCTGCCCTCGATGCACCACCAGTTCAAGGAGCTCGCCGACGTCGACATCACCGCCGAGCCGATGGAGGTCGGCCCGACGTGCCACTACGTCATGGGCGGCGTCGAGGTTGATGCGGACTCCGGAGCCACGAGCGTTCCCGGTCTCTTCGCGGCGGGCGAGGTGTCGGGCGGGATGCACGGCTCGAACCGGCTCGGCGGCAACTCCCTGTCCGATCTGCTCGTCTTCGGCCGGCGAGCCGGAGCGGGGGCGGCGGCCTACGCGAGCGCGGCCGGGGGCCGGCCGCACTTGGCCGACGAGGAGGTCGACCGCGCGGCGCGGGTCGCGCTCGCGCCGTTCGACGAGCACGGGGCCGAGAGCGAGAACCCCTACGGGCTGCACCAGGAGCTGCAGCAGATGATGAACGACCTGGTCGGCATCATCCGCCGGGAGGAGGAGATGCGTCACGCGCTCGACGCGCTCGCGGGGCTGCGGGCCCGCGCGCAGAGGGTGCACGTGGAGGGCCAGCGCCGGTTCCACCCCGGCTGGCACCTCGCCCTGGACCTGCGCAACATGCTGGCCGTCTGCGAGTGCATTGCGCTGTCCGCGCTGGAGCGCACCGAGAGCCGTGGCGGGCACACCCGCGAGGACTACCCAGCGATGGACCCCGCGTGGCGACAGGTCAACCTCGCCTGCCGGGTCGGCGCGGACGGACGGGTCGAGCTGGTGCACCAGCAGGTGCCGGAGATCCGGGCCGACCTGCTGGCGCTGTTCACGCGGGACGAGCTCGGCAAGTACCTCACGCCGACGGAGATGGCCGCGCTCGGCGCCCCCGACGGCCAGGGGGCCGCGGCGCCCAGCCCGGAGGCACAGGCGGAGGAGGGACAGCGGTGAGCTACGACGCGAAGTTCCGGGTCTGGCGGGGAGACGCCGAGGGAGGCGAGCTGGTCGACTACACCGTCGAGGTCAACGAGGGCGAGGTGGTGCTTGACGCGATCCACCGACTGCAGGCGACCCAGTTGCCGGACCTGGCGGTCCGCTGGAACTGCAAGGCGGGCAAGTGCGGCTCCTGCAGTGCGGAGATCAACGGCTACCCGCGGCTGATGTGCATGACGCGGCTCAACCTGTTCGAGCCCGAGGACACCATCACGGTCACCCCGATGCGGACCTTCCCCGTGCTGCGGGACCTGGTCACCGACGTGTCATACAACTACGAGAAGGCGCGCCAGCTGCCCTCGTTCCAGCCCCCGCCGGGACTGGAGCCGGGGGAGTACCGCATGCAGCAGGTCGACGTCGGCCGCTCGCAGGAGTTCCGCAAGTGCATCGAGTGCTTCCTCTGCCAGGACGTCTGCCACGTCATCCGGGACCACGAGGACAACAAGAAGGCCTTCGCCGGACCACGGTTCTTCATCCGCGCCGCCGAGCTCGCGATGCACCCGTTGGACAGCCGGACGGACCGGGCGCAGATTGCCCGTGACCAGCAGGGCATCGGTCTGTGCAACATCACCAAGTGCTGCACGGAGGTCTGTCCCGAGCACATCACGATCACCGACAACGCGATCATCCCGATGAAGGAGCGGATCGCCGACCGCCACTTCGACCCGCTGCTCGCGCTCGGGCGCCGGTTGCGCCGCGGCGGACGCAAGCGCGAGGGACGCTGAGCCGCACCCGCGGCCGACGG
>NZ_DASSTI010000101.1:0-19635 GCF_035708005.1 Segeticoccus sp.
CTGCTCGAGGCGTTCCCACAGGCCCGGTTCGTCAACGTCATCCGTGACGGCCGAGCGGTCGCCAACTCGTGGCTGCAGATGGGCTGGTGGGACGGCTATGAGGGGCCGGACAACTGGTACCTCGGTCCCCTCCCCCCACGAGAACGAGAGCTGTGGGAGGCGTCAGGACGTGACTTCGTCGTGCTTGCGGCGCTCGGCTGGCACCTCCTGATGCAGAGCTTCGAGGAAGCGCGTGCCGGTGTCTCGGCCGACCAGTGGCTGGACCTGCGCTACGAGGACCTCGTCGCCGCACCGCGCGAGTCCGCCGGGCGGCTCCTGGAGTTCGTCGGTCTGGACTGGTCCGCCGACTACGAGGCCGGCTTTGCGCGACACACCTTTCAGGCCAGTCGTGGCGCGGCGTGGCGCCGTGACCTCGGCGCGGAGCAAGTCCGCAAGGTCGAGCAAGCCGTGGGCCCCACTCTGGCGCGCTACGGCTACCAACTCACTGAGGGTCGTCCCGACCCTGCCCCGTCCATGAGCGACGGCTTGCCGCCGCTCGTCCCAGTCGGCGAACTCGCCACTCACAGCTAGGGAGCAACGATGACCCAGTCCACTGCTATCCCCACACCCTCCGGCGCAGCCACCGAAACCGGCACGGACCTGTGCACTTTGTACCTCGTCCGCCACGGCACCACCACGATGAACGTCGAGAACCGCTACCGCGGCAGGCGCGACATCCCACTCGACGCACAGGGCTACCAGGACGCCGTCGACGCCGCCCGCCAGCTCTCCGGCGCGGGACTGGGCGCGGTCTATGCCGGAGGCCTGCGCCGGACCATCGCCACCGCCCAGATCATCGCGGACGAAGCACGGGTCCCCGACATCCGGATCCTTCCCGGCCTCATCAACGTCGACTACGGCAGCTGGGAGGGGATGACGGCGCAGGAGGCGGAGATGTTCGCGCCGGCAGCGTTCAAGCTCTACAAGACCGATCCCTCGCTCGCCGTGTGCCCGAACGGGGAGCGGCTTCGCGACGCCCAGGAGCGGATGCTCGAGGCGTTGCGCCTCATGGGCTCCCGCCACGTCGGGGAGAAGGTCGCCGCAGTCACCCACGCGGTCATGATCCGCCTCGTCGTCGCCTCCATCGAGAACATCAGCGGCGAGCAGTGGCGCATTCCGGTCGGTCGCGGGTCGCTGACCACCATGACGATCGACCAGCAGGGAGTCATCGAGGTCCGGCAGCGCCCCGCCGGGAGTGACGTCGACTGAGCCGTGTTGGCGCTCCCCAGCAATTCTCCAGCGATTTGACAGGCGGCGCGGAGCAAACTCTCGGTTTCCCCGCGAGAGACGTCACAAACACATTACGCTCCGGACAGCTCCCCCCCTCTATTCGTGAGAGATGGGTGGTTGACGTGGAGAGCATGCGGTTACCGATGAGAGCGCTCATCGGGGCGAGTGGCCTCGCGATGGTGGCCGGTTTCACGGGAGCCGCCCTTCCGGCGCAAGCTGCGAACGATCCGGTGATCGCCGCTGCCGGCGACATCGCCTGTCCACCGGGGATGTCGCAGACCAAGACTCGTTGTCACCAGATGGAGACTGCCCAGCTGATCGCCAACGGCAACTATGCCGCAGTGCTCCCCGTCGGGGACGAGCAGTACAACTGCGGCCAGCTGAGCGCGTTCAACTCCTTGTACGCCCCCAGTTGGGGGCGCTTCAACTCGATCGCCCACCCGGTGCCGGGCGACGACGAGTACGGGGGCGGAGGTTGCTCGGTGCCGGGCGCTGGCGGCTACTTCTCCTACTTCGGAGACCGCGCCACCCCGCAGCAACCCGGGTGCCGGCAGAGCTGCAAGGGCTACTACAGCTACGACATCGGCGCATGGCACGTGGTTGCGCTCAACTCAGAGTGTCGCGAAGCCGGTGTCGGAGGGTGTGCCGCCACGGATCCCATGGCGACCTGGCTGAAGCAGGACCTCGCGGCGCACCCGAACACCTGCACACTGGCCTACTGGCACCGACCCTACTGGGCGAACGGCAAGACGGTCAGCAGGCTCAAGCCGGTCACCCAGATCCTCTACGCCGGCGGAGTGGACGTGGTCCTCGCCGGACACAACCACATCTACACGCGCTTCGCGCCACAGACCCCGGACGGCAAGGCCGACCCGAACGGCCTGCGCCAGTTCACCATCGGGACCGGGGGCCGTGGACACAGCTCGCTG
This sequence comes from Segeticoccus sp., assembly GCF_035708005.1. NCBI lineage: Bacteria > Bacillati > Actinomycetota > Actinomycetes > Micrococcales > Intrasporangiaceae > Segeticoccus > Segeticoccus sp. The sequence goes on from NZ_DASSTI010000101.1 coordinate 2,199, forward strand.
GCGGCCAAGGCCCTCCCGAACACCCAGGTGCGGGACCGCAGCACGTTCGGCATCCTCTCGCTGACACTGCACCCGACGAGCTACGACTTCGCGTTCGTACCCGACCGGACCTCCGGCACCTTCACCGACTCCGGGACCGGTCAGTGCCACGGAGGCGGTGCGGCGTCCTCCGCCGGTAGCACCAGCACCACCAGGGCGCTGTGGCACCTGGACGAGGCGCCCGGGTCGACCACGATGATCGACGCCTCGGGTCACGGCAACAACGGCACCATCAGCAACGTGGCACTCGGGGCGGCAGGCTACCTGGGTCGGAGCTACAGCTTCGGCGGCAACCACTCGATCGTGCGGGTTCCTGACAACCCCAGCCTCGACCCCGGCACGGCTGGTGTCACCCTGTCGGCATACCTGCGGGTGCCGAGCACCTTGGGAGTGGGCGACTACAACGTCCTGCAGAAGGGGACCGCCACGGCGACCGGCGGCGCCTACAAGATGGAGGTGACCGGCCGGGCCGGCAAGAGCTTCGGGATCCCGGTGTGCGCCTTCAATGGCGCCAACGGAGGGAAGGTCCGCGTCCTCGGCCCGCGTGCCATCAATGACGGGAAGTGGCACAAGGTCGTGTGCTCACTGACCACCGGCAGCAACGGCCGCGGCGTCGTCACCGTCGACGGCGTGGCTGGACCCTCGCTGCCGCGCACCGTGGACAGCATCAGCAACAGCAGCCCGGTCACCGTGGGCGCCAAGACGAACAACACCCAGAACTACGTCGGCGATATGGACGAGGTCTCGATCGCCATCCAGTGACAGCTCGCCACCGCACGAGGGAGGGGCCCCGCTCTCGGGCGGGGCCCCTCTCCTGTGTTGGCGCGGGTACGGCGAGCGCGCGGTGACCTGATGATCAGGACGCGGCGCCGATCATCCCGGCGGCAACGGTGCGGTGGGTGGCCTCGTCGATCAGGATGAAGCCGCCCGTGGTGCGGTTGCGGGCGTACTCGTCGCACATCAACGGCACGGTGGTGCGGAACCGGACGCGTCCGATGTCGTTGAGCTCGAGCTGCGACGCCGTCTCGTCCCGGTGCAGCGTGTTGACGTCGAGCCGGTACTGCAGCTCCTTCACGATGGTGCGGGCACTGCGGGTGGTGTGCTTGATGCCGTACTTGGCGCCCACTCGCAGGGCCGCTCCGGCATCCATCCAGCAGACCATCGCGTCGATGTCCTGGGCGACCTCTGGAGCGTTGTGCACGCGGCAGATCATGTCGCCACGTGACACGTCCAGCTGGTCCTCGAGTCGCACCGTGACCGACATCGGCGGGTAGGCCTCGGCCACCTCACCGTCTCCGCTCTCGATGGCCGCGATCCGCGTACAGAATCCCGACGGCAACACCATGACCTCGTCGCCGGTGCGGAGCACTCCCCCGGCCACCTGGCCGGCATACCCGCGGTAGTCGTGCCAGTCGTCGGACTGGGGGCGGATGACGCACTGGACCGGGAGCCTCACGTCCCGAAGGTTGCGATCGCTCACCACCAGCACGTTCTCGAGGTGGTGCAACAGGGTCTGGCCCTCGTACCACGGCATGTTCTCCGAGCGCTCCACCACGTTGTCGCCGTGGAGCGCGGAGACCGGGATGACCGTCAGGTCCGGGACGCGAAGCTTGCTCGCGAAGCTGAGGAACTCGTCCCGGATGCCGAGGAAGACCTCCTTCGAGTAGTCCACCAAGTCCATCTTGTTGACGCACAGGACCATGTGGGGGACCTGGAGCAGGCTCGCCAGGAACGCGTGCCTCCTGCTCTGCTCCACCACGCCGTGGCGAGCGTCCACGATGACGACGGTCAGGTCAGCCGTGGACGAGCCGGTCACCATGTTGCGGGTGTACTGCACGTGCCCCGGGGTGTCGGCGATGACGAACTTGCGGCGGGGAGTGGCGAAGTAGCGGTAGGCGACGTCGATGGTGATCCCCTGCTCACGCTCGGCGCGCAAGCCGTCCGTGAGCAAGGCCAGGTTCACGTGGTCCTCCCCGCGGTCGCGGCTGACCCGCTCCACGGAGTCGATCTGGTCGTCGAAGGTCGCCTTGGTGTCGAACAAGAGCCGCCCGATCAGGGTGCTCTTGCCGTCGTCGACCGACCCAGCCGTCGAGATGCGCAGAATGTCCATGTCTAGAAGTAGCCCTCCCGCTTCCGGTCCTCCATGGCGGAGTCACTGAACCGGTCGTCCCCCCGGGTGGCTCCTCGTTCCGTGACGCGTGCGGCGGACACCTCGGCGATGATGCGCTCGATGGTGTCCGCGTCCGACTCCACTGCCGCCGTCAGGCTGGCGTCCCCGACGGTGCGGTACCGCACCCGTCGCACCTCCACGCGCTCCTCCGCGCGCGGCTGGCACACCTCGTGAACGCCGAAGAGCATGCCGTCCCGTTGGAACACCGGGCGCTCGTGCGCATAGTAGATGGACGGCAGCGTGATCCGTTCCTGGCCGATGTAGTGCCAGATGTCGAGCTCGGTCCAGTTCGACAGTGGGAAGACACGGATGCTTTCCCCTGGGTGGATTCGCCCGTTGTAGAGGCTCCAGAGCTCGGGGCGCTGGTTCTTGGGGTCCCACTGACCGAACTCGTCGCGGAAGGAGTAGATCCGCTCCTTGGCCCGCGCCTTGTCCTCATCCCGGCGGGCACCGCCGAACACCGCCGTGAACTGGTACTTCTCCAACGCGGCCAGCAGGACCGGGATCTGGCTCCGGTTCCGGGTGCCATCCGGCAACTGGTGCACGCTCCCGTTGTCGATGGCCTCCTGCACGCTGGCGACGATCAGCTGCAGGCCAAGCTCCGCGGCGCGCGCGTCCCGCACCGCGAGGACCTCCTCGAAGTTGTGGCCCGTATCCACGTGCAGCACCGGAAACGGAATGCGCCCGGGGCGGAACGCCTTCTCCGCCAGTCGCAGCATCACCAACGAGTCCTTGCCGCCGGAGAAGAGCAGCACCGGCCGTTCCAGCTCCGCCACCACCTCCCGGAAGATGAAGATCGCTTCGGCTTCCAGTGCCTGCAGCTGCGTGAGTCGGTAGTTCGTCGCGCCCGTGGCCGGAATCACGTCTGGTTCGACGTCGATCGACATGCTTGCCCTCCCATTCCCCAGGTGGTCCCGAATCCCCTTGCTGGCATTCTGTCCGGGACCGCCGAACCATGTGCTGGATCGGTGAAAACGCAGCGTCGCGTCAGCCCACCGGCACACGAAGCTCCGCGGGCAGCGCGGAGCGGTAGCCGAGGTCCTCCACGTCGTAACCGAAGGCGGCGACGTCGTCCGCGAACCGTCGAACGATGCGCCGACGCTGAGCGGCGGCCGGCCCCCAACCGCGGGCCATCTCCTGCCACATGCGCTCGTAAGGTCCGCTGTGGTCACCGCGCAGGCCCTCACCCGGGATCGGCTCGTCGAGACCGAGCCGCTCCTGGATCCTTCCCAGCTCCCGCCCCGGACAGTCCACCAGGTCCTCGTAGCGCACGACGACCAGGTTCCTCAGGTGCGAGGCGTCCTCCAGCAGGATCCGGTGGGCATGCACCCAGTGCTCCACCAGTTGCGTCAGCGTGCTGTAGCGCCGGATGTTCCGGGAGGCGAGGCGTCGCCACTTCTTGTTGCACAACGCCACCACGACCGGGTGACGCACCACGACGACGAGAACCGCGTCGGGGAACAGCTCCTGGAGGAACCGGCCCATGATGAGGTTCGGCGGGCTCTTCTCCACCAGGATGGGCTTGCTCAGGTCCCAGTACGGCGCCCAGGCCGACACCAGCCGTTGGGCATTCTCCGCCGAGACCAAGGGTGAGGACTCGGTGAGGTGCGCTGCCGGCGCGAAGGCGAAGTGGCCGGATCCGGCGTAGACCTTGGCCTTCGGATAGACCGGCTGCAGGTGTTGCCCCTCGTCGTGCGGGACCCCGGTGTCTCGCAGCCCGCTGATCAGGGGGTGCTTCGCGAGGGCCGCCGCCAACGGTGTCGTACCACTGCGATGTAGCCCCCCGACGAAGACGAGGCGGTGCTCGGCGTCCATGACGTCCAAGCCAAGCACAACCACCCTGCCCATACGGGCGCTTTCAGCGGATCGGCAAGACCGTACGGGGATTTCGGCAAAACTGCTCCGGAGCCGACATCCCACCGGTAAGAATGACTCGTGCGGCTGACCTGGCCTCGGCTGCAGGTGTCGAGGTGAGCTGCCAGATCGCCATAGGTGGGGAAACAATGAGCATCAGACGCGTGGGGGTTGACTTGCTCGCTCCGTTGCTCCCGTGGAGCGATGGAGCGGGCCGCATGACGCCCAGCTTCCTGGTGGTGGGGACGAAGCGGGGTGGCTCCACGTCCGCCTACCACTGGATCACCCGGCACCCGGCCATCGCGCCGTGCCGGGCGCTGAAGGGGACGCATTACTTCGACGTGAACTACCGCCGCGGCGCGGGCTGGTTCCGCTCGAAGTTCGAGCCGGTGTCGGCCGGGTTCCAGATCACTGGTGAGGCCAGCCCCTACTACATGTTCCACCCACTCGCACCGAGTCGCATCGCGCAGGCGCTGCCCGACGTCAAGCTGATCGTCGTGCTCCGTGAGCCGGTGGCCCGACTGTGGTCACACCACCAGTACGAGATGGCGCGGGGCCACGAGCACCTGCCGTTGGCACAGGCCCTTGAGGCGGAGCCCAGCCGGCTGCGGGGTGAGGTCGAGCGGATGCTCGCCGACCCGGCATACGAGAGCTTTTCCCACCGGCACCACAGCTACCTTTCCCGCGGGCACTATGCCGAGCAGCTCGAGCGGCTGCTCGAGCTCTTCACGGTGCAGCGTGTCCTGGTCCTCCAGAGCGAACGACTGTTCGCCGCCCCCAACGCCGAGTTGGCGAAGGTCTGGGACTTCCTGGACGTGCCGCGGGTCGAGCTGACCGGTCTGGCCCCGATGAAGGCCGGACACTACTCCGCCATGCCTGAGGCGGAGGCCAGGGCCCTGCGTGAGCACTACGAGGTGCACAACCGGCGCCTCTACTCCTTGCCAGGCATCGACTTCACCTGGGGTGTCAGCGTATGACGTCCGTCAGCCTCCCCCCACGCGCCCGGTGGTTCGCGCCGGCGCGCGTGTTCACGTTCCTGGCCGCCATCGTGATGGCCATGGCGGCCGTCTTCAGTGGGATGTCCGCCGGTGGGGACGACAAGCGCATGGTGGTGCTGCCCATCACCATCGCCATCGGTGGCGTCCTGGCCGTGCTCGCCTGCACCCGGTTCTCCGTCTTCGTGCTGCTGGTTCTCGGGGTGCGGTCCAGCATCGACCTGTTCAAGCTCAGTGGCTCGTCGGCCGGCAACACCGCGACCAACACCGCTGCCGTGCGGGGGCTGGATCCCTCGAGCATGCTGGGGGCGCTCTTCCTGCTGGCCGCGGCGCTGTGGTTGATCGCGCAGTTCCACCAGAAGGGACGGCTGCAGGGCTCGCGTCTCCGGCTGGCGCTGGTGTCATTCGGCGTGGTGGGGCTCATCGGCGTCACCGGCTCTGCCGACCAGATGGTCAGTTTGCTCGAGTGGCTGCGGATCGCGTCGGTCGTGATGATGTACGTCGTCCTCGAGCAGCTGATCTCCAGCCGCACCATGCTCAACCGCGTGCTCGCGACGGCCTACGCCTCCATGCTCTTCCCCCTCGGCTACACGCTGTACACGATGGCCGTGGGCGATCCAGCCTCGGAGCTGAAGGGCTCCTTCACCCGGATCACGGGCCCCTTCAGCCAGGCGAACACCTTCTCCCGCTACCTGGCCTTCATGATCGTGTTCGGGATCGCGATCCTCCCCTACCTCGGCCGACGAGCGAAGATCGCCATGGCGGGACTGCTGTCCTTGTCCGCGGTGTTCCTCGTGCTGACCCTGACGCGGGGAGCGCTGATCGCGGCCGTGCTGGGCGTGATCGTCGTCGCCATCGTGCAACGACGGAAGGCGCTGCTCGTCGGCCTGTGCGCAGCGGTGCTCGCCGCGGCAGTGGCCCTTCCCGGCGTCAGCAGCAGGTTTGCGGAACTGGGCTCCTCCCGCGACATCGGCGGCACACCCACCGGCAACACGCTGCAGTGGCGCCTCGACTACTGGACCGAGGTCCTCCCGCTGGCGAACTCCAACCCCATCACCGGCATCGGCCTGAACATGACGCAGTACAACACCGATGCCGCCAAGCAACCACACAACGACTTCATCCGCGCCTACGTCGAGATGGGCGTCCTCGGCCTGATCACCTACGTCGCCTGGCTCGCCGGACTCGTTGGCAACGCCCGTCGAGCGCTCCGTGCTGCCCGGCCCCAGACGTTCGACCATGCCATCGCCGCAGGGGCGCTGGGCTGCGCCTGGTGCTTCATCGTGGGCAGTGCCGGCGCCAACGTCATGTCGAACGTGGTCAGTCTCTGGTATCTCATCACCTTCGCCGCGGCAGCGTCGTTCGTCGCTCGCAACGCCCAGACCACAGACACCCCACCATCGGCTCTCGACAGCCACCGCCCACCGGTCCACCACACGACGTCAGAGTAAGGAGAACGCGATGGAGATCATCGACTACCTCAGGGTGGCCCGGCGCAGGTTCTGGGTCCTCATCGGTGTGCCCCTGATCGCAGCGGGGGTGACGCTCTACCTCATCCTGTCCGCGCCGACGCAGTACACGGCCACGAGTACCGTCTCCGCGCCGGCGCTGGTGGGTGGCTCTGCCACGAACCAGTATTCGGGATCGCAGGCGGTCAACCAGTATGTCGCCCAGTTCCAGGCCACGGCCCAGTCACCCGGGGTGCGGGGGGCCACGAGTGACAGCACCGGTGTCAAGCGCGCCGACATCGCCGACGGACTGACCATCAGCCAGGTCGGCGCCAGCAGCGTCATGAACCTGACGTTCACGTCCACGGACCGGCACGCGCCGGCAGCCGTGCTCGGCGCGTTGACGGACAACACCCTCAAGACCCTCTTCGACACGCAGGTGTCGCTGGCCCAGGGCCGCGTCGACGCGGCGAAGTCGGCGCTCTCCTCCGCCAACTCGGCGATCGGGGACTGGCGCAAGAAGAACGGCATGGTCGATCCCGACCGTGTCTACCAGGGTCAGCTCGACAACCTGAACGCGCTCAAGCAGGTGCAGGCCCAGCGGCTGTCCAGCGGTGACTCCGCGGCTGCCGCCGCCCTCAGCGGGGCGATCGCCACCGCCAAGCAGCACCTGCCGGAACTGGCTCCGCTGGTCACCCAGTACGAGCAGTTGACGTCCGACCGGACCCTGGCGGCGACCTCACTCGGGCAGGCGGAGCAGCAGCTGATCGACGCCAAGGCACAGCTGGCAGCGGCAGACCCGGCCAAGGTCGTGACCCTCAGCTCAGTCACCAAGGTCGACCCGGTGTCGACCATGTGGTCCACGGTGCTGCCCGTGACCGGTGCCGCAGTGTTCGTCGCCATCGCGCTGGTGGCGATGCTGGAGATGCTCAGCCGCTCGCGCTCGGCAGCCCGTGCCTCACAGCCGGAGAAGAAGCCGTCCAGTGGTGGCCCTCGCCCGGCCGCCTCGTCCACGAACGGTTCGACGCCGGCGAACGGCTCCTCCGGGGCGAAGACGGCTCCGAGCGGCAGCCCGGTGACCACTCCAGCGAACCGGGCCACCCAGCCCGCGACCTCGAGCAGCACCACCGGTGCCAGCCGGCGGGACGCCACGGAACCGGTGGTGGCCCTGCCGCCGCGCAAGTAGTCGAGGCAGGACGATGCCCTCTGGTCCGCAGACGCACGGGGCCGACGAGGCCACGGTGGAGGGTGCCCGGCCCGGCCGACATGGCCGGGCCGGTGGCCGGACCTTGGCCACTCTTGCTCGCGGTGGCGCCTTCAACCTCGTCGGCGCCGTGTGCAACCAGGTCGCGCTCTTCGCCATCATGGCGGCGCTGGCACGCTTCCTGGGCAGCGACGACGTCGGCCGCTACGCCGAGTGCTACGCCCTTCTGTCCCTCGTTGGGCTGCTGTCCCTGGCCGGCTTCCGCGCTGGGCTCACCCGGTTCGTGGCCGTCCACCTCGCCGACCAGGACCCTGCTCGGTTGCGCGGGACGGTGCGTCTCGGACTGGGCATCACCGTTGCGGCGTCCGCCGTCCTGGGGCTGGGGATGGTGGTCTTCGCCGCCCCCATCGCGGGCCTGTTCGACGACCCGGCCCTGACCACTGGCATCCGCCTGACCGGGCTCACCCTCCCGGCCGCCACCTTCTCGGACGCGGCCCTGGCCGCCACGCAGGGGTGGCGCACCCAACGCCCCTTCACCCTGATCGGGCGCATCTACGAGCCGGTGGCCCGTCTGGGGCTGACGGTCGCCGCGCTCCTGCTCGGCTTCGGACTCACAGGCGCCTTCTGGGCGCTGCTCATCGGTGCCTGGACGGCGAGCGCACTGGCGGCCCGAGCCGTGTTCACCCGGGTGCGGCAGGCTCCCCCAAGTGGCCGTGCGGTCTACGAGCTGCGCCGCATCTTCAGCTTCTCGATGGTCAGCTGGGCCTCCGCTCTCGCCGCCACGGGACTGATCTGGGCCGACACACTCTTGCTGGGGCACCTCACCGACGCCGACGAAGTCGGCGTGTACAACGTCGCCACCCGCCTGGTCATGCTGGCCGTCTTCGTCATGGCGCCGATCAATGCGGCCTTCGCACCACACCTGGCCCACCTGCACCACATCGGGGCGAGCCGCGAGCTCGCGACCACCTATGGGGCGGCGACCAGCTGGATCGTGCGCCTGTCCATGCCGGCCTTCGTCGCCCTGATCGTCTTTCCGTCGGACATGCTCGAGTTCTTCGGGCACGACTTCCGCACCGGTGCCACCGTCACGGCGGTCCTCGCCTGTGGTCAGCTGGTCAGTGCCGTCGCCGGCCCCTGCGGGACCGTCCTCACCATGTCCGGCCGGGTGGGCCTCAACATGGTGGACAACGTCGGCGTGCTCGTCGTCAACGTCGGCCTCAACCTGTGGCTGATCCCGCACCACGGCGTGATGGGAGCTGCTGTGGCCTGGAGCTTCTCGCTCGCCCTGGCGAACATCGCCAAGTTCCTGCAGGTTCGCTACGTCGTCCAGGTGGTACCGGCGAGCGCCGGGGTGGTGAAGTCGCTGCTGGCGGGTGTCCCGGCCGCAGCCGCCGCCGTACTCATTCGTGGCCTGTTGCACACCTGGCTGGTCGAGCTGGTGGTGGGCGGTCTCGTCATCGTCGTCATCTACGTCGTGACGCTGCTGTTGCTCGGGCTGAGCCCGGAGGACCGGCTGATGCTGCGGACCATCATGCGTCGCAAGCCGCTCGCCACCACGTGACCGAGCGGACCGCCTCAGCCCGTGGTGCCCGTGACCTGCTGGACCGACCGGTCCGTGTGCACCAGCTCCGGCGTGCGTCCGACAGTGGTCGTCGTGCCCGGAACCGTGGTCTGACTCGACTGACCGGCGGGCAGCGTCGAGGCGCCCGACCCCACGTCCAGCCGAACGCCCGCCTGGCGCGACCAGACCAGCAAGGTCGACGCTCCGCTCCGGCTGAAGGCCACCCCCTGGAGTCCACCACCGGTCACCGGTTCCACGGTGGCCCCACGCGAGGCGGCGACCAGTTGGGCGAGGAGGGCACCGGCGGACCGCACGGTGCCGTCCGGCGCCAGCAGGCCGTACCGGATCTCAGCCCCACCGTGACGGTTGTTCTCGTTGCTCGCCAGCGGCAGCCAGATGACCTCTTTGACGCCACCGGCCAGCAGAAGGGCCACCGTGCGCGCCATCTCCTGGGCGCGGGCGGCGTCGCTGGCACTGGCGTCCTTCCAGAAGCTGCCGACCTCCCATGCCTCGATGGGGACGTTGGCGGGCGTCTCCGCCTTCAGGTAGTCGAGCAGCAGGGGAACCGCCGTGGACGGCTCGTAGAAGTGGACCTGTCGGACGTTGACGATCCCGCGCTCGGCGAGGGTCCGTGCAGCAGCGAGGTAGCTGAGGTTTCGGCGGCCCTGTGCCGAGTCCAGCACGGAGCGAAGCTGCGCCACCGAGGAGACGTGCGGGATCTGTTGGCCGCGGGTGCCGATGCGCCGTTCGAAGTAGGTGTTGAACGCAGCCACGGCCGCAGCGTCCCTCGAGGCACGCAGGAGCCGGTCTGCGATGCCGTAGCCGTAGCTGGTGCTGCTCATCCCCGCGTCGACCACCTGGTTCTGCGGATCGACGGCACGCAGGGTGTGCGCTGCCGTCTCCGTCAGTCGGATGTAGTCCTGTGGGGTGTCGTCCCAGAAGCTCTCCGAGTTGACCTCGTTCTCGATCGCGTAGGTGTGGACTCCCTGCGGCCCGTACCGCGTCGCGACCTGCCGCACGAACTGCGCGTACGCGCCCAGGTCAGTGGGCATCGCCGACTCGGTCTTGTTGCCCTTGCCACGCACCATCTTGGCCGCACCGCCCGTGGCCCAGCAGGCGCCGACTCGGATCTTGAGGACGAGGTTGATGCCCAGTCGCTCGGTCGTCTTGACCAGGCGGTCGGTCTTGCGCCAGTTGGGGTGCCCGGGTGTCTCTTCCACGTTGCACCACACGATCTCCTGGAACGTCGTGGTTCCCTTCAGCGAGGTGAGGTAGCCGGTGTAGCGGTCCTGGCGGGCCGTGGCCCACTTCACCCCCAGGGGGCTGGTTCCGTGCGAGGCACCGGAACTGGCCGACGGGGACGACGAGGTCGCCGAGCTGGAGGGTGACCCGCTGCTCGTGCCCCCACCGCCTCCGACGGTGCTCCCGCCCCCGCCACCACCGGAGGAACAACCGGCGAGCGTGAGACCGACGATGGTCGCCCCCACAGCGGCGCTCTGGCCATGCCGCGCCCTGCGTCCTCGCCTCATGCGTAGCCCAGCTCCTTCAAGGTCGACCTGCCGGCCGCGAGCACGAGAACGCGGGTCAGCGGGTCGAGCTCGTGCCGGTGCGAGCCCACCCGTGACCGGTAGACACTCGCGTCCTCGCCGCGGCCGCGCCGTTCCTTCGCCTGCCGGTGGTATCGGTCAGGGACATCATGGCGCTGCTTGTCGAAGTTGAGAACTGAGGGATCCCACTCCTCCCCCAGGAAGCCGAAGAGCCTCCGTAGCGCCGGCTCGGTGTCGCCCACGAGGTCCTCGTAACGGATCTCCAGGTAGCGGTCCGACGGGAGGTCGGCGGCGGCGGCCCGCGCTGTGGCGATGTAGCGCGGCCACTTCACCGTGGATTTCAGGCCGGACCAGTAGCCGAACCGCTTCCGGTGCGAGACGGCGACATCCCGTCCGTCCCGGATGACATGGACGAACTGTGCATCGGGAAAGACCCGGCAGAGAAAGTCGATGGACAGGGCATAGCGAGGACTCTTGTCGGCCCACCGGGTCTTGCCGTTGGCCCGCGCGTAGTCGCTCTGGATCCCCCCGAAGAACTGGGCGATGCGCACCAGCCACTCCTCCTGGCTGAAGCCATAGCGGGACAGCCGCGGCCAGTCTGCCCCGACGACACGCTCAAGGTCGGCGAGGAACCGGGTCTCGGGACCACAGCTGATGTTGCGGTGCGAGTCCAGCATCAGCCGCAGCATCGTCGTCCCCGACCGCTGGCAGCCCACCACGAAGATGGGACGTGGCATGTGCTCGCTCATGGGGTCTCCCTCGCTGGTCATGGTGTCGGGACCGATCCGGCGTGCTCGTCGAGCCGCTCGGCCAGCCCCCTGCAGAGGCCGCGCACCGCGGGGTCGATGTCCAGCTGCCGCCGTGGGTGGAAGGCTCGCGGCGTGATGTGGGCGGACAGCTCCTCCCGGTGGGGAAAGCCGATGAAGTCGCACAGCCGGCGCATGCTGCCCGCCGGGTGAGCGGTCAACCGTTCATAGGAGGACAACATCGTGTCCTGGCGCTCAGCGAGGCCCAGGTCGAAGAAGAGCTTGTTGCGGACGTACCAGAACAGGGCGGCAGCCGTCTCCGGCGTCATGGTCTGGTAGCGGAAGGAGCGGATCAGCTCGAGCGACTGCTCCGGCAGGCCACCAGCCTGCCAGTCGCCGGCAGCGCTCCCTTCGGCGATCCTCCGCAGGGCCTGCAGGTTGGAGTCACCGAACTTCGCGACCTCTGATCGCGCGCGGTCCTCGACGTCCCGGTAGGCCCAGATCGCGCGCCCCGGCGCCATCCCCGGAAGGTCCAGCAGCGCACCGACCCGGTGCGAGTCGCACAGCGGTTTGACCAGCACGAAGGCGTGCCGGCTGGCGGCGACAGTCTGCTGGAGGACCGCGTCGTCGCGCAGCCGGAACCGGTGGAAGACGGTGCGGTCGTTCTCCCCCCGCACCTCCACCTCCGGGGCCGCGTCCAGCCCGCGCAGCAGCATGTTGGTGCCTGAGCGCTGCAGCCCCACCACGTAGACCGGCACGGCGCTCCCCGGCGGGACACCGTGCCGCGCCCGCCACCGTGCCTTGCTCACACTCGTCCGGATCCGCTCGCGGGGGTCGAGGCGGTCTTCCTCGATGAGCCGGCCGACACCCTCCGAACGGGCCCACTGCACATGCTTGACGACCCGCCGGATCGTGTAGCTCAGCGCAGATGGCTGCCCTGGCGTCGGCGCGCGCCCTTCCGTCCCCGCGCTCACGGCCGCACCTCCCGCAGCATGCCGTGCGCGCGGAACACGTCGCGCGCCTGCTGGTGGCGGCCGGGCGAGCGGCCCGCAAGCTCAGTCAGCACGTCCGCGCAGCTGGCCGCCGACCGATCCATGAACGCCGGGGCGACGAACCGCGCATACTGCTCCTGCGTCAGCTGCAGGGACGGCAGGAGGATGGCCGTGTTGTCGATGAGCCGGGTGAAGGGACGGGGGTCGACGCGGTACATCGCCGGCTCGAGGAGGTCTCGGCCGCTCGCCAGCAGGACGGCGAGCCGGTGACCGCCGTCCCCGACGTGCAGGCGCGCCGGCAGCTCGACACCCGTGTCAGTGAGCGTGTCCACCTGGGTGACGCGCAGCGTCACCGGCTGCCGGGTGTCGAAACCGCGCTGACGGTATGACGTCCACAGCGCCATCGACCGACGCACCCGCTCCGCGAACTGGCTCGCGAGGAGGTCACCGTCGGTGAGCACCCACGGGCGGAACCGCGCCATCGCCACGTCGGTGAACCAGACGTGGTACGGATGGCTCGTGGCTTCCCGCGCGATGCCGTCGACGTCCCACCGCGAGGTCCCGTAACGGCTTTCGAGCAGGTCGAAGAACTGCGCGCGCACGACCACGTCGTAGCGCAGGGGGCTGATCAGGCGGCGGATGGAGACGTCGGACACGCCGTCCTGCTTCGGCCGCCAGGTGAGCGCTCGTCGCACCGTCCTGCGGGCGGTCGCCGTCGGAGATCGCTTCATCTCGGCCCACTCCTCATGACTCCCCCGTGAGCTGACACCACTTGAGAACTCCCGAGCTCGATCAGCAGTCAACCACGCCGTCACGGCCCATTTCCGGCGATTGACGATCTTCGCAGCGTACGGAGTGCGCCCCCTCCGTGGCAGGGAATTTGGCCGTTCCTGCACCGGGCCGGTCCTGCGAATGGTGGACTGGAGAAGGCATCCAGTGCCGTGGTGAGGGGGCGGTGCGCGTGCGCATCCTGCAGGTCAACAAGTTCTTGTACCGACGTGGGGGCGCCGAGTCCTACATGCTCGGGCTCGCCGAGCGGCAACGAGACCGTGGCGACACGGTGGAGTTCTTCGGCATGGACCACCCGGACAACGAGCCGGCGCAGTCCCTGCAGGGCACGTTTCCACCGCACGTCGAACTCGAGCCGGCACCCCGCGGTGCCCAGCGGCTGACGAGCGCGGCCCGGATGATCTGGTCCCTAGCCGGCCAACGGGGGATGGCTGCGGCTCTCCGGGAGCTGCGCCCCGACATGGTGCACTGCCACAACATCTACCACCAGCTGTCACCCTCGATCCTCCTCCCGGTCCACCGGGCGGGAATCCCTTGTGTGATGACGCTGCACGACTACAAGCTGGCCTGCCCCAACTACCAGTTGCTCGACCACGGCTCGATCTGCGAGGCCTGCGTCGGTGGCGGCACGTGGCACGCGACAGCGCGGCGCTGCAAGGACGGGTCGCTCACGGCAAGCGCCCTCCTCTCCCTCGAGTCCGGGGTGCACCGGCTGGCGCGCGCCTACGACAAGGTGGACCTGTTCATCAGTCCCAGCCACTTCCTCGCCGACGTGATGCGTCGGGCCGGCGTCGCCGACGACCGCCTCCGCGTGGTGCCGAACTACGCTGACCTGCAGCAGTTCCAGCCAGCACCGGTCGGCGGCACCGAGTTGCTCTTCGTGGGACGGTTGTCCCACGAGAAGGGCGTGGACGTCCTGGTCGACGCCGTCGGGATGATGCCTGAGGGGACGAGGCTGTCGATCGCGGGCGACGGACCGCAGCGTGCAGCGCTGGCGCAGCGTGCCGACCGAGTCGCCCCGGGCCGGGTGACCTTCCACGGCCGCGTCGACGGTGGCCGAGTGCGTGAGCTGCTGGCCTCCGCTGCCGTGTCGGTGGTTCCCTCTCGATGGCACGAGAACCAGCCGATGACGATCCTGGAGTCCTTCGCCATGTCCGTGCCGGTCGTCGTCACCAACCTTGGCGGTATGCCGGAACTGGTCCGGGATGGTGCCGAAGGACTGGTAGTGCCTCCCGACGACGCGACCGCGCTGGCGGGGGCACTGAGCAGACTCCTCGAGGACCCCGAGAAGCGCCGGCTCATGGGCGAACAGGCCCGAGCCCGCGTCGTCGCCGAGTTCGGAATCGACCGCCACCTGGCCCGGATCGACGAGGTGTATGCCGAGGCGACCGCTCGGGTCCGGGCGCGGCGGGCCGTCGGAGGACGACGGTGACGACCGGCAGGACTCGGGTCCCCGTCCTCTACTTCGCCGGCAGCGGGCGCAGCGGAACCACCATCATCAACAACATCCTCGGCCAGCTCGACGGCGTCTTTGCGGCCGGCGAACTGCGCTACCTCTGGCAGCGGGGACTGGTCGAGGACCACCGCTGCGGCTGTGGCCTGCCGTTCAGCGAGTGCCCCCTCTGGCAGTCGGTGATGGACCGGCTCGGCGCCGCCGCGGACCTCTCCGACGCTCACGGCATCGGACCGCGACTCCTCCGCCGCTTGCGCATCGCCCACGTGCCCGCCATGGTGGCCCGCCGGGCGGTCGGACGACCCGCGGTGCCCCCGCACCGGGACGACCGGATCATCGGCGACCTGTACCGCTGCGTCGCCGACGCGACCCAGGCAGACCTCGTCGTGGACTCCTCCAAGCTGCCCCCTTACGGCTTGTTGCTCACGCAACTGCCGGGGTTGGACGTCCGCATCCTGCACGTGGTGCGGGACTCGCGGGCGACGGCCTTTTCTTGGCGCCGGCACAAGGCCACCGGTGACGAGCGGGAGCACCACGGCGAGATGCCGCGTCAGCCGATCTGGAAGAGCTCCCTGCTCTGGCTGCTCTGGAACGCCCTCACACAGCTGCTCTGGCGGCGGCACCCGGACCGCTACCTGCGGATCACCTACGAGCAGTTCGCAGACGAGCCGTACCAGGTCATGTCGCGCATCGCAGCGTGGCTCGGGGTGGACCCCGGCGCCCTGCCGTTCGAGACGTCCGACTCCGTCCGCCTGGCGCCCACGCACTCCGTTGCGGGCAACCCGGACCGGCACAGTACCGGCACGAAGAAGATCCGGCAGGACGGCGAGTGGCGGATCGCCATGGCACCGCGCGACCGACGGGTCGTCACCGCACTCACCGCAGCCGGACTCCGGTGCTTCGGGTATCCCCTCGGCACCGGAGCCCGTCGAGCACAACCGTCCGATCAGTAGGCGCCCGACCCGGCGAACACCGCCCGCCCGGTGCGCCACAGGATCTGCAGGTCCAGCATCGGCGACCAGTTGTCGACATACCACAGGTCGAGCCGCAAGGACTGCTCCCAGGACAGGTCACTACGACCGCTGACCTGCCACAGTCCCGTCATGCCGGGCTGGACCCGCAGGCGCCGGAAGGCGTCCTGCTCGTAGAGAGTCACCTCTCGCGGCAGCGGGGGCCTCGGGCCGACCAGGGACATGTCGCCCCGGATGACGTTGATCAGCTGGGGCAGCTCGTCCAGCGAGTAGCGCCGGAGGAAGGCCCCGAACCTGGTGATGCGCGGGTCGTCCGCCCGCTTGAAGAGGACCTGGTTGGTGGCATGGCCGCCCTCGGCGACCTCGGCCAGCTTGGCCTCCGCGTCGACGACCATGGTCCGGAACTTGATCATCTCGAAGTAGCGACCGCGCGTGCCGACACGGACCTGCTTGAAGAACACCGGCCCCGGGGAGGTGAGCCGCACCCCCAGCGCGAGTCCGCACAGGACGGGGAGGGCGACCAGGGCGAGAACAATGGCAAGACTCTTGTCGAGCACGTGCTTCAGGGCGATCTTGGCCCCCATCGTGGTGGGCCGGTCGACGTGCAGCAGCAGTGCACTCGCCTCGCTGCGGATGGACAGGCGCGGTGCGGCGACTTCAAAGATGCCGGGGGAGATGAGCAGGTCGACGCCCCGCTCCTCCAGCTCCCACGCCAGCTGCCGCAGCGCGTAGCCGGACAGGTCGGGGTCGTTCGCCACGGCCACGACGTCGATGCCACTGCTGTCGACGAGCTCGAGGATGCGCGTGGGGCTCCCGTGCACGGGGACGTCGCGCACCTCTTCAGGCAGCTCGTCACTCCCCACGCTGGCCGACGTGCACATGGCGACGACCTCCAGCGCGTGGCCAGGAGAGCTGCGCAACTCGCGAATCAGCTGCATCGCGGTGTTGGGGTGCCCGACCACGATCGTCCGCTGTTGGCAGCGCCCCGAGTTGCGCTGTCGGAAGAGCCAGCGACGCATCTGGCGTCGCATGAGCAGGCTGAGGACGAAGATGCACGGGATCAGAACGAGCACGTAGACGCGGGCGACGTTCTGCTTGAACGCGAACGACGCGAACCCGACCGCCGTCAACAGGACCAGTGCGCTGCGGAACAGGGCGCGATACTCCTCCACGCCGACTCCGAGGTAGCGTGCCTCGTAGCCGTGCGTCAGGTAGACCACCGGCAGCCAGCTCAAGGCGATCAGCAGGCTGATGACGACGTAGTGCGCCGAGGGGGCAACACCGAACCGGGCCAGCACGGCGATGGCGACGGCGAGAAGTGCCGAGGCGAGGTCGAGCAGCACGACACGGTGCCGGTAGCAGGTGAGCCAGTTGGTCCCGTCGCCGAGCGACAGCGTCCACCTCTCGCCGCGCCGTATCCGGTCAGGTGCCACCGCGGACCGCTGGGGGAACGCCGCGGACAGGACGCTCGTGGCGTCGTCGATCCCGGATGCGGCGCCGCCCGCCTTGGCCTCGAGATCGGAGTACTTCTTCACAGTGCTGCTCCCCCGATGCGGATAGGGACCCGAATTGGACGGTAGACCCGTGTTCAGAACACTCGCAGCCGATTCACGAAATCACCACGGGGTGGTCAAGAAATGGTCACAACGTCCACCTCTGAGCAGG
>NZ_DASSTI010000102.1:0-5740 GCF_035708005.1 Segeticoccus sp.
AGGACCGATGGCGGCACAGCAGGGACGGCCGGCCGCACCACCGCGGGCCGGTCGGCAGACCGCAGAGGAGCCGCGTTCCATCGCGGACGAGGTGTCGAGCGCGCTGCTGCGCATGGCCGGTGTCACGGTCCTGCGGACGTCGTTCGTGGAGCTGACCACGCGCCGGGGCCAGCAGCGCCTGTCCACAGAGCTCGATCGGCACTGCCATCGCGCGCTGCGCGGCGCACCGGTGACCCTGCAGGTGCGCGGGCGCGTCGACCAGCTGCCCGTCCTCGTCCGCCACTCCCTGCAGCGCCTTCTCGGTGCCGAGGCGCTGCAGCACCAGACCGATGGGTCTTTTCCCGGCAGTGCCCGCGACGGCGGTAGCGCTGGGGACGACGATCGCGACGACGGCGGTGCTGGTTCCGACGAGGACGTTCCTGCTGCCGCCCGACTCGGCGCGCTCGAAGCTGAGGAGGCGCTCACCCTGGTCGAAGCCGGCGAGGCCGTGAAGGCGTGGGTCGAGGCGATGCAGGCCGACGCCGTCGAGCGGCTGCACGCGGCGCTGTCGGAGCAACTGCTCGACGAGCCCTCCTTGGCGGACCTGTCGCGGACCGCCCGCGAGCGCGAGTACGCCTCCGTGCGCGACACGACGTGCGCCGAGATCGAAGCAGCCACCGGTCAGGGACAGGCGGTGGTGCGCAAGCAGCTCTCGTTCGCGACGGCGAGCCGGACCCGCACCGGGCATGCCCGGGAGCTGATGCGGCAGGGGCTGTGCTCGGCATACCGGGCGCAGCTCGTCGAGCAGGAGACCAGCGACCTGGAGCCGGACCTGGTGGACGACATCATGCGAGACGTGCTGGGCTGCCGGCCGGACGGCGCGCCCTGGTCGCACCGCCAGTTCCGGCGACGGCTCGGCAACCGCAAGCGCCGGCACTGCTCCCCTGACGACACGGCCCGCGACCGGGAACACGCACTCGAACGACGCGACGCCGGTGCCGACCTGCACGACGACGGCACGGGCGAGCTCTGGATCACCGGGGAGGGCTCTCGGGTGGCCGCGGCCCTGGACCGGGTCGACGCACTGGCCCGCCGCTTCCGCGGGGCCGGCGACTCGCGGACGTTGACGCAACTGCGCTCTGACGTCGCACTGGACCTGATCCTCCACGGCTGGGTGCCGCCGCTCCGGGTCGCCGCGAGCGGCCGAGAGGGTTCCCCCGCCGGCAGCGGTCGTGGCGCCTCGTTCCGGGCCGGCGTCTCCCACGAGCCTCCCGACGTGGGTGAGCCCGGGGGCTGCGACGACCCGATGGGCGCGTACCGAGCGCTGGGAGCACCCCCGGTCGCGCACGTCGACCTGGTCGTCTCTCTCACGACCCTGCTCGGTCTCGACACCGGCATCGGCCAGCTCGCTGGACACGGCCCGGTGCCAGCCGCAGTGGCCCGTGATATCGCCCTGCGACTCGGGTCGACCTGGGCGCGGATCGTGACCGATCCCCTGACGGGCCGCTGCCTCGAACGGTCGACGTCGAGCTACCAGTTCGATGCCGGCATGGCCCGACAGATCCGCGCACGCGACGGCACGTGCCGAGGCCCCGGTTGCACGGTCCCCGCACGCCGCTGTGACCTCGACCACGAGCAAGAGTGGCGCGTCGACGCCTCCGGCCGGCCGGTCGGTGGGCCCACCAGCGAGACGAACGGCTTCGCGAAGCACCGACGCCACCACAACCTCAAGACGCGACGGCATTGGCGCAGCGAACCCGGTCCCGACGGCTCCCTGATCTGGACCAGCGCGACCGGTCGGCGCACGGATGGGGCTGCCGGTGCCGACGGGGATGCTCGGCCCGAGTCAACGCACGGCGCCGCCGAGCCGCCAGCAGTCGGTGGGAAGCCCGGGGCCGAGCTCGACCCGGGCAGCGGAGCGGACGAAGATGATCCGGCCTTCTGACCCTCAGCCGGCCGGCGGGGCGCCGTTTGTGGGGCGGAGAGCCCACATGGCGACGGCGGAGGCAGCAGCCACGTTGAGGGAGTCCACTTCCCCGGCCATCGGGATGCGCACGACGAGGTCCGCCCCCTCGATGGTCCGACGGGACAGGCCGTCGCCCTCGGTGCCGAGGACGAGCGCGAGGCGTTCGGGCGGATCGGCGGCGAGGGTGTCGAGGTCCACGGCGTCGTCGGCCAGGGCGAGGGCACCGACCGTGAACCCCAGGTCCCGGAGCAGATCCACGCCGCCACGACGGTCGCTGCTGGCGGCCGCGTGCGGCCAGTCGCGGATCCGAGTCCACGGCACCTGGAAGACCGTCCCCATCGAGACGCGGACACTCCGGCGATAGAGGGGGTCGGCACACCGTGGGGTCACGAGCACCGCGTCGACGCCCAGGGCCGCGGCCGACCTGAAGATGGCGCCGACATTGGTGTGGTCGACGATGTCCTCGAGCACGACGACGCGACGCGCCCCGGCGAGCAACTGCGCCGGCGGCGCCAGCTCCGGCCGCTCCATGGACGCCAGTGCGCCGCGGTGCAGATGAAAGCCGGTCATCGCTTCGATGATGGGGTGCTCCGCGACAAACACCGGTATGCCGTCCGCCTCCGCCTGCTGGACCAGGTCACCGAGGGTGTCCAGCCAGCGGGCAGCCATGAGGTAGGACCGCGGTCGGTGGCCGGCGGCCAGCGCTCGACGGATGACCTTTTCGCTCTCGGCGATGTACAGCCCCTCAGCGGGTTCGGTCCGCCGGCGCAGTGCGACGTCGGTCAGGTGCAGGTAGTCGCGCACCCGCTCGTCCCCCGGGTCGTCGATCGTGACAGGCACGGGACGTCTCACCGGAGCAGGTTGACGATGGCGGCGACGCCGATGACGACGATGACCCCACGCAGTGCCCAGGGCGGAAGGCGACGGCCGATCCGGGCGCCGAGGTAGCCGCCGACCAGCGCACCGGCGGCGATGAGTCCGGCGGCCTCCCACCGGATCTCGTGCCACGCGACGATCATGAAGACGACCGCCGCGACGGCATTGGCCACGGTGCCGAGCACGTTCTTGTAGCCGTTCAGGCGCTGCAGGCTCTCCGTCATGAGCACGCTCATCAGCCCCATGAGCAGCACTCCCTGCGCCGCGCCGAAGTACCCGCCGTACGCACCGGCGAACAGGATTCCCCCGAGCAGGACGGCGGTGCGGGACTTCCCCTGGGCCACCACTGCCTGCTCGGTGTGCTCGTGGGCCTTGGCGAAGCGGCGCTGCAGTGCCGGGCCGAAGACGACCAGCAGGACCGACACCCCGATGAGGACCGGCACGATCGCCTTGAACGCCGAGGCGGGCAGCACCAGCAGGAGCAGCGCGCCGATCACCGACCCGACCAGCGACGCGGGAATGAGCCGGCGCAGGACGTGCGCCTGCCCGCGCAGCTCCGCGCGGTAGCCGTGCACCCCGGTGATGCCCCCGGCGACCAGACCCAAGCTGTTCGACATGTTGGCCGCCACGGGCGGGTAGCCGAAGAACAGCAGGGTCGGGAAGGTCACCAGCGTGCCCGAGCCGACGATCGTGTTGATGGTGCCAGCGGCCATACCGGCGGCGAAGATGGCCAAGGCTTCCAGCAACGACACCGGCACACCCTAATCGCCGCGCACGGCGGTCCTGCGGCGGCGTCCACGAAGCAGACCGTTGCCGTCGGTGGCAGCCAGGCCGCGGCGAACGTACCTGTGACAGGTGGCCGGAGGCTTCCCGGCGGCGCAGCTTCTCGGGAGCGCGTTGCTGGGGAGCAGGCGGCTCCCGGCGGAGCTACTCGGGAGCAGGCGGCTCCCGGCGCGGCGGCTGGGGAGGATTCGGCGGCTCCTGACGGGGGGGCTCCTCACGGGGCGGCTCCGGAGTCGGTGACTCCGGCAGCGTCGGCTCGGGCGGCCGGACCGGCTGCGTCGGCTCGGGTGCGTCCTCGGTGCCCCGCGGCTGCCGGCCGATCGGCTGTGCGTGGTCCTCGGCCTCCTCGGTGGCGCCGCGAGCCTGCTTGCGTGCCTCGGCCAGCGCCTGGGACGGATCCTCCAGGACGGTGTCCTCGAACGCGTTGCCGCCGGGCATCTCGCTGGGCGTCCACTCCTCATCGGTCTGGTCGGGGGTGTCTGCCCCGCCGCTGGAGCCGTCGCGGCCACCGAGCGCCCCACCGATGCCCTTGAGCGCCTCGGTCAGCTCGCTGGGGATGACCCAGAGCTTGTTGGCGTCGCCCCGGGCGAGCTGCGGCAGCACCTGGAGGTACTGGTAGGCCAGCAGCTTCTGCGTCGGCTTGCCCCGGTGGATCGCGTCGAAGACCTGTCCGATCGCGCGGGCCTGTCCTTGGGCCTCGAGGATCCGGGCCTGTGCCGAACCCTCGGCCCGCAGAATCGCGCTCTGCTTCTGCCCCTCCGCCTCGAGGATCGCGCTCTGCTTGACACCCTCGGCGTTGAGGATGGCCGCACGCCGGTCCCGCTCGGCGCGCATCTGCTTCTCCATCGAGTCCTGCACCGACAGCGGCGGGTCGATCGCCTTCAGCTCGACCCGGGCGACCCGGATCCCCCAGCGCCCAGTGGCCTCGTCGAGCACTCCGCGCAGCTGCCCGTTGATCTGGTCGCGGCTGGTCAGCGTCTGCTCGAGGTCGAGGGAGCCGATGACGTTGCGCAGCGTGGTGACGGTCAGCTGCTCGATGCCCTGGATGTAGTTGGCGATCTCGTAGACCGCCGACTTCGCGTCGGTCACCGCGTAGTAGATGACCGTGTCGATGTTGACCACCAGGTTGTCCGAGGTGATCACCGGCTGCGGCGGGAAGCTGACCACCTGCTCACGCAGGTCTACCTTGGTCCGCACCGCGTCCACAAACGGCACCAGGATGTTCAGGCCCGGCGTCAGAGTGCGGTGGTACTTGCCTAGGCGCTCGACTACGTCGTTGCGCTGCTGCGGCACCTGGCGTACCGAGCGCAGCAGGGTGATCACGACGACTAATGCCAAGAACCCGATGACGATGTACAGGAACAACTCCACCGGTTGCATCTATTCAGTCCCTTCCCACCAGAACGGTGGCTCCGTCTACTTCGATCACGCGTACGCGCTCGCCTGGCTCATAGCTCCGCGCGGCATCGTACGGCCGCGCGCGCCACAGCTCGCCGCTCAGGTTGACCTGACCGGACTCGGCGTCGATGTGCTCCACGACGACGGCCTCGGAGCCCAGGATGGTGGACACGCCGATCTTCACCTGGTGCGACGTGCGATAGAAGCGGCTCTTGATCCAGGGGCGTCCGAAGAACAGGGCGAGCGCGGACACGACCGCGAACACCAACGCCTCGCCCACGATCCCGAAACCGAACACGGCACCGGTCAACCCGGCGGCGGCCGCACCGGCGGCCAGCATCAGCAGCACGAAATCACCGGCGAACAGCTCGCCGACGACCAGCGCTCCGGCGGCGATCAGCCACCAACCCCAACTCTCCACAGGATGATCGTGTCACGGTGGGGCAAGCCCTTGCAGCCCCACTCGTAACCTTTCTTGCCGTTATTACGTTCTGGCCCGAGCCGCCGTGGAACCCACGCTCTGTGGCAGGTCCGATTCCACCGATCGGACGCCCCCGACCGTCCGACTGGACAGCACCGATTACGGCGGTACCGTTCCTGCCGTTGAGCCGAAAGATCCGCCAAACCCGGAGATGTCCATGCCGTTGCAGCCACAGACCTCGCTCGCCCTCGACCAGCTTGTCGCGCAGGCGCAAGCGGACGGCCGCGCGCCATGCGTCGCCGCCGCGGTGGTGCGCG